>NZ_BPUU01000002.1:15799-15955 GCF_054772415.1 Capnocytophaga sp. HP1101 | reverse complement strand
TATTATTCATACTTTTGTCGCACTAAAACGAAAGACCTTTAACTCATAACTCAAAAAACTACTATGTTTTTCTCACCAAAAAACTTGCATAATTCATTGAAAAACCGTATCTTTGCAGAGCAAAGTCAGTACGGCGCAAGCAAGCAAGCAAGCAAG
>NZ_BPUU01000002.1:0-15723 GCF_054772415.1 Capnocytophaga sp. HP1101 | reverse complement strand
CAAGCAAGCAAGCAAGCAAGCCTAATTTATGTCTTCGCGCGTAATGTAAATATTTTTAATTCAAAAAGCAAGCCAACCGTAGATTAAACATCTGCGGTTGGCTTGCTTTGTTTTGTCCTTTTGTAAACAATAAAAACATTCATAATATGAGCTTAAATAATTTGAACAATGTTCACCTTACTGCTGAACAAGAGAAAGCCGTAGGCGATGCTCTTACTGCTTTGGAAACCACATTGCAACTTTTGCAACACAATCTTACTCCAGAAGATCGCAACCGCTACGGACGCGTAAACGAGCAAAACAAACTGCTCATTAACAAAGTGGCTGAGTTCGCTCAAAACCAACCTACCTTGAAGAGTATAGATGTGGATTGGGACGAGTTTTTCCGCGACTTTAAAAGCCGACAATTTACTGAACAAATTATCCACCGTTTGGAGAACCTGCTCGACCGCCTAAAGAACGCCAAAACGCTGTATGATTACGACAACTACCAAGATTCACTAAACGACTACAATTATACCGCTTTTCGCGCAGGTAGTAATGCGGTAGGGTTTGAAAGTAAATACCGTGAGTTGAAACAATTTTTTGCTCGTAATCGTAAAAGCGACGCTTCTAATGATGTAAATGACCTAAAAGTGGGTAATTAAGGTATAAAGTTGGGCGTTTTAGTTGTAAAATCAAACCTTTTAAGTGCAAGTTTTTACTTAAAAAGTATATTTTTACACTTCTAAGGTGTGAAATAATACCTTAATAGGTGTGGAGTTTGATGTTAGAAGTGTAATATTTTACGTAAAATACTCAACAGAAGATGTAAAACAGTATATTTTTATTAATAACTTAAATAATTTTTATCAAACAATGAAAAAGTTTATTTTAATTACAGTAGCCGTGCTAATGGCACTGGCTGTTAGCAATTGCGGTAAAGAAACCGAAAAAGTAATTGAACGTGTAGAAGTACAGAAAGGTAACCAAATTCTTTCGGGTATAGGAGCTCCTGATGCTTCTTTAGGGAATGTAGGTGACTATTATCTCGACAAAAGTACTGGGGAACTCTACGGAGCAAAAACGGCACAAGGTTGGGGAACCCCCATAAATTTAAAGGGACAAGATGGAGCTAATGGTAGCAACGGACAAAATGGTAGTAGCGGAACAAAAATACTTTCTGGTACGACTACTCCCACTACCTCACAAGGAGAGGTAGGAGATTGGTATATTGATACCCAAAATAAACGTCTCTACGGACCAAAAACAGAAAATGGTTGGGGGACTTCATTTATTACTTTAGGAGAAGGGAATACACCTCAACCTCAACCACAAACAATTTCTCCTGATGACTACGAATTGATCAATGATGGGAGAATGTTAATTAAGTGGAAAAATAAAAACTTTACAAGTATTGATATGCAAGCTGATGAAGTATTGCGTAATGTTACAGATATTAGTAACTACGTTTTTCAAAATCATACAAATTTAACTTCAATAGTTTTACCTGAGGGATTAAAAACCATTGGCGGTTCGGCTTTTGAAGGTTGTAATTTAAAAAGTGTTGTTATTCCTAATGGAGTAAGAGAAATAGGACCTTATGCTTTTAGTAAAAATCAACTAACTGCTGTTACAATTCCTAATAGTGTAACAAGAATATGGTATTCTGCTTTTTCAGATAATAAATTAACTTCAGTTATTATTCCAAATGGCATAACAATTATAGAGAATAATGTGTTTTCAAATAACGAATTAACTTCAGTTGTTATCCCAAGTGGGGTAACAAAAATAGGATATTCTGCTTTTTCTAATAATAAATTGACTTCAGTTATTATTCCAAATGGCATAACAATTATAGAGGATAATGTGTTTTCAAATAACAAATTAACTTCTGTTGTTATTCCAAATACTATAACAGTTATAGAGACTGGTGTATTCTCTAATAATCAATTAACCTCTATTATTATTCCTAATAATGTAATAAAAATAGAAATGAATGCCTTTTGGAATAATCAATTAACTTCTGTTACCATTGGGACTAATGTAAAAAGCATTGGAGAAACAGCATTTCATACAAATCAATTGACTTCTATTACTTTTCCCTCCAGTGTAACAAACATTGGAGATGCTGCTTTTTCATATAATGAATTAAAATCTATCACTTTTCAAGGAACAACACCTCCAACTATAAAGGCTCATTTTGATAGTACTTTGGAGAATATTTATGTTCCAGCAAGTGCAGTAAATGCTTATAAAAATGCAGTAGGGTTTAAAGAATATGTAAGTATCATAAAACCCAAACCATAAAAACAAGTATAGGGGAGTGGCTATGGTCACTCCTCTATAATAAAAATACAAGCTCAAAATTTTTTACCAATGAAAAAAGTAATTATTTTTATCATTTTATGTTTTGCTATTATACAAGTACAAGCACAAACTATTGTTGTTTATAAAGTAGAACCTCGCAAAACAACCACAAAGTATTATGGAGAGAAAGAAACTCCCTATTACGTAAAAAGCTTACAGTTTGTTACAGACTATGAAACTACAAATATCAATGAGGTTAACAATATTCTAAAACTAAAAGAAATGTCATTAGAAACAGACTTTAATGATATTGTAGAATTTATGAAAACACACCATCTACAAACAGGAAATAAAGTAGATGAAGTAATAGATTTGAACAAACTATCAAAATCTGACGTCAAAAGGCAGATAAAAAAATACGGTAGTATACAAGTGGTAGGGTGGGATAAGACAGTGTCTTCCAAAACTCCTATTAAAGATAAATACGACACCTATTTATCTAATAAAAAATATGTAGAAAATGCTGATTCAGGGAAAATAAAGAAAACAGAACTAGATTGGATAATATCGCCTGAATATACTGCTGATTTTATCACAAAAGATGTGTATGAAATTTCTTTAGATAAAATTCAAAATGAGAAAGAGTATTATATGAATAGCGAAAATTGGGATCAAGTAGTATATAATGCTTCTGATAATAAATATGTAATGCCTGAATTACAAAAATATGGCGTAAAATATAACACAATGGAAAATAGGAAGTATACTATTTTTGAATATGAAGGAAATAAGTATGCTGTAACTTCAGAACATTTAGCTTATGAAAGAGAAAAATATAAAAAAGAGATTGAAGAAGCAAAATTAGAGGAAGAATATCAAAAGAAATTTGAAAAATTACCTCAAAAATATACCTATATAAAAAATGGAGGACTTGATGGTTGTGATATTATCCAATCTAAGTCATTTAAAATGGAATTAACAATTGCAAGAAAAGAACTATTTGTGGAAAAAGGTGTAGCTATGTTAGATGAATTAGAAAAAGATATAGCCCAAATAATAGCTATTTACACTCAATCAAATAAATACATTCCACAATTAGAAAAATACTCAAGTATATATATTGTGAAACGCAGTAAAATGTCTTCTGCAGATATTAATGCTTGGAAAGCTATAGCTAAGCAAGCCTTAAATATAGATTTGAGGGCAAATAAGATATCTAAAAAACTAAATGAAGAATATGCTTTTCCTTTTGGTTTTGAGATTTTATCAAAAGAAGATAAAAAACACGATCTACTTACAGATTATATAATTGGAGCAAGAGCTATTATCGGATTTTAGAAAATTAACAACTACAAAATATGGAACACTTACAGAATTTATTAAGCCAAATAGCTCTTGTTAATAAGAAAAACAATGAGATATTGGAGGCTACAGGAGGTCGCTTTAATATGTTCGGTATTTGTGGGGTTAATCACTATGAGAATACGCATTCGGCTATTCTTGCAGAGCTATTAAACCCTAAAGGTAGCCATTCACTCAAAAGTCAGTTTCTCACGGCTTTTTTAGAGACTATTGGTAAAGAATTTACTTTGCCAGATTTTGAAGCTACCAATGCTACTGTCTATACAGAATATTTCACTGATAATGGGCGTATTGATATCCTTATCAAAGACCTTAAAGGGAATGCGTTTATTATTGAAAATAAAATCTATGCAGGAGACCAGTACGAACAACTGAAAAGATATAATGCTTTTGCTAAGAAAAACTTTAAAAACTATCAAATCTATTATCTCACTCTTTATGGTACTGAGGCTTCTGCGCAAAGTGCTGAGGAGGTAGCATATAACACTATTTCGTATGCAGAAACTATTATTCAATGGTTAGATAAATGTATTGCTCTTGCAGTACGTTTGCCTTTGGTGCGAGAAACGCTTATTCAATATAGTAATCATCTAAAACAACTTACAAACCAAGATATGAATAGTAAAAATCAAGAAGAAATTGTTGGCATTTTAGCTAATATTGAAAATCTAAAAGCCGCAAAAGTTATCAGTCAAAACTATGGAGAGACTTTTAATTTTATATCACGAAAATATTTTAGTCCTAAAATGGAATCTTGGACTAAAGAAAAAGGGCTTGACTATCATTATGAAATAAGTGAAGAAGAATATGTAAGATTCTATCTCACTAAAACCGAGTGGCAAGGTAGATTTTGGATAGGATTTACTTTTGAAAGAGGTTATTACTATGGAATATGTAATAATCCTAATAATCATAAAGTTTCAGAAGACAATAGAGCAACTTTGCGAGAAAAGTTAGGGAACTTTGGAGTTGAAATGAAAAGTTCAAATTGGTGGCCTTGTTATGCTTATATTCCTAATCTCTCAATAGATACTTGGGAATCAGATATTATTAAAAGTGATAATTTCTTTGAAACTTGTAAACAAAGAATAGAAACGTTACTTAAAGCAATAGAAGGCTTAGATTTGTAATATCCTTCACCTTACAACAAACAAAAACTCCAGTACAGTCTTTCGCTATACTGGAGTTTTATATTTGCCCGTGCGGCTCGCACTTTTGCCTGTGCGGCTCGCACTGTAACTCGTCATTAGACTACAGTTCTTTTCGCAATCTCGCTACTGGGATATCCAATTGTTCGCGGTATTTGGCAATGGTACGGCGGGCAATAGGGTAGCCTTTTTCTTTGAGGAGATTAGCGAGCTCATCGTCAGGGAGGGGTTTGCTCTTGTCCTCTTTAGAGATGATTTGCTGTAATATCTGCTTGATTTCACGGGTAGAAACGTCTTCTCCTTGGTCGTTCTTCATCGATTCTGAAAAGAAATCCTTAATGAGCTTAGTGCCGTAAGGGGTAGTTACGTACTTACTACTGGCCACCCGCGATACAGTAGAGATGTCCATACCCACCTTGTCGGCTATATCTTTGAGGATAAGGGGCTTTATTTTCAGTTCGTCGCCTGTGAGGAAGTACTCGCGCTGGTGTTCCATAATAGCGTCCATCGTGATGAGGAGCGTTTGTTGTCGCTGGCGAATCGCATCGATAAACCACTTTGCCGAATCCAATTTCTGCTTGATAAAGAACACCGCTTCTTTTTGCGAATTGCTCTTTTCCTTGCTCTTCTTATAAGTATCGAGCATCGTGCTGTATTCCTTAGAAACGTGCAGTTCAGGGGCATTGCGCCCGTTCAGGGAGAGTTCCAAATCGTTATCCACTACCTTTACAGTAAAGTCGGAGATGATTTGCTCAATATGCACATTGCTGCCCACATACGAACTGCCAGGTTTAGGGTTCAGGCGTTCCACCTCCTGCACCGCCTCTTTCAGTTGTTCTTCAGTGACCAAAAAGCGTTGTTGCAGTTTGCTGTAGTGTTTTTTAGTAAACGCCTCGAAAGCCTCGGTAAGCATATCGATAGCCAATAGTACTGCGGGCGTTTGTTTTTTGCGTTTGAGCTGGATGAGCAAACACTCTTGCAGGTCGGCAGCGCCTACACCAGCAGGGTCTAATTGAAAGATAATCTGTTGGCGTATTTGTTCTACGTGATCTTCTTCGGTATAGATATTTTGGGTAAAAGCGAGGTCGTCGGTAAGGTCTTGAGTAGAGCGGCGTATGTAGCCAGTGTCGTCTATGCTACCCACGAGGAATTCCGCAATGAGGTAATCCTCGTCCGAGAGGGGGAAAGTATTCAATTGGTTGATAAGCGATTGGTGGAAGGACACTTCGGCGCTGAAAGGGATATCGCGATCCTCATCGTCGTCGCTGTAGTTATTGGCGTGCAGGCGATAGTCGGGTATTTCGTCATCGCTGAGGTATTCATCGATGTTGATATCGTCCATATCAATCACATCGCTGTCGTTATATTCATCGGCTGAGTTGTCGAACTCATCGTGGAATTCGTCTAAAGCATCTTCTTCGCGTCCTGATTCTAAGGCAGGGTTTTCCTCCATCTCCTGTTTTACGCGTTGTTCAAAGGCGAGAGTGGGGAGTTGTACGAGCTTCATCAGCTGTATTTGCTGAGGGGAGAGCTTTTGTGAGAGTTTAAGTTGTAAATTCTGTTTTAGCATTTCTTATGGTATAGGGCGCAAAGGTACGAAAATTATTTCTTTTTTATAATTTCCTTTACAATATGTCGTATTTTTTGTTTCTTCTTACGAGTATGATAACTTCTATTCACATAAAAGAGAAGTCCTGCCAATCCTATAAAAATAACCCCCAAAACAACTCCTAAATAAACGGAAGATAGAAAAGTATTGAGATATAAAATAACCACGCAAACAATTAAATTAATCAGAGCTAATAGCACACTTGCTTGTGTGTGTGATAGTTTCATATAGTCAATCATCACGTGATGGATATGACTGCGGTCGGCTTTAAAAGGCTTGCCGTGACGTAATAAGCGGGTGGTGAACACGCGGGTAGTATCAAAAAAGGGGATGAAAATAATTGCAAGAAGTACCCATATTTTATTTGTGGGATGTATGATAGCACTTTCTAAGGCTTCAGTTTTTAAAGCAAAGAATTTAATAGCGAGGACTGCGATGAGAAAACCAGCAATCATAGAACCTGTATCTCCCATAAACACTCGTTTCCTTACCGATAAATTATAGCGTAAAAAAGCTAATAAAAAACCTATACATAGAATTGATAACAAGAAGTAGTAATACAGTTGAGCATCGTAGAAAACATAGGCAAAAGCCCCAAAAATCACAATGCCAACCATTGCGGCTGAGCCGTTGATACCATCGATAAGATTGTAAGAGTTTACAATCATCATCATCATACCGCAACTCATAAAAATAGAAAGCCAATAAGGAATATCAGTAATGCCTAAGAAATCATCCAGAGTAGTGATTTTAAGCCCAGTTCCTAAGAAAAGCATCAGGGTAGCTATGATTTGACCTATGATTTTAGTACTCGGATTTACACCTACGAGGTCATCTTTTAAGCCAACAAAAAAGAGTACACCTACACCCGATAAGATGTTAATACCTACATTGTCATTATCGAAAAAACGAAGTAAAAAGAGAGAAAAAACTAAACTTACAAAAAAAGAAATACCTCCTAAGGTAGGTGTTTTTTCTTTATGTGAACTACGTGCATTAGGTTTGTCCATTAGGTTTTTGTACTTTGACACGTATATGATACTTGGCAAAGAGAAGTACGCTACTCCCAAAGAGAGTAGAAAAACGCATATGGTACTAAACCCTAAATTTTCTGAAAAGAAAGTAGTTATCATATTATCTATAAAAGCAGTATTTCGGTGCAAAATTAATAAATGTACTTTAAACAAGCAAGAATATCGTTAGCTATTTATAGGTCGTACATCAAAATTAAACCTCTAAGAAACAATGTTTGTAATATGTAATTTGCATTATTGTTTTAGTGGTTCATATCTATGTTTGGCTACCCCTGCGATATTCTTCACGTCCCACTGTATAATTTGTACAAAAGGTTTTTGCCTAAAAGGGCAGTCAATAGTGCATAGCTCGCAGGAAAAAGGCTTGCAATAGTCTAAATGGAAGTTGAACTCTATGGTTCTATCCACCTTTTCTGCCAATAGGTGTATCACCTTTTCCATCTCTTGATGGGCATCTTTAAGCGAATAGTAGTAAGGCAGGGTGATGTGTGCATCGATGTGCAGGTGAGCCCCGAACTGCTGTATGCGCATATTGTGAATGTCTATCCATTCTTTTTTGCGGTTCTCCTGCAAGATGTTCACCAGTTCGGAAAAAAGGGCTTCGTCCTTCTCGTCCATAATGCCACTGAGGGCTTTGCGAACAATTTTGCCTCCTACAATGATGATGTATCCTCCAAAGAAGAAAGCTACTAAAGGGTCGAGCAGATGCCAACCTGTAAAGTGTACTAATAGCAAACTCACCACTACTCCTATGGTAGATACGGTATCCGATTGTAGATGCTTGCCTGAACTGATGAGCACTAAGGAGTTTTCGCGTTTTCCCTTTCGCTCCGAAATATATCCCATTACGTAGTTCATCAAGGCTGTGAAAGCAACAATAGCAATCCCCCAGTCCAATCGATTGAGAGATACGCCATTAATGAAAGAACTCACAGCCTCGATGATAATAAGTACTCCGGCAATAGCAATCAGTGCTCCTTCTACTGCCGAGGTTACAAACTCCACCTTGCCGTGCCCATAAGGGTGGTCGGCATCGCGCGGTTTGTTACATAGGTATAGTGAATAGAGCCCCATAAAGGCAGCAATAATATTCACAATGCTCTCCATCGCATCCGAAAAAACCGCATCGGAATGAGTGACCTGCCACGCAATGAGCTTCCCTATGAAAAGTACTACCCCTACAAAGGCAATGATTTGCTGAAAGCGAAAGTTTTTCATTTCCTAACTCCTAAACCCTAACACTTACCTCAGCTGCCTCCAACAAGAAATTGTGTATATCGGTATTGCGCATAAAAGGTTTTAGATTTTCACTACCTGGTCCGTACATTGCCAATTCAGTGTAATCGGATGAGTGATCCATACTGATCCAACCTACGGAAGTGTACGCTTTTTGTATGTCGGCAAAAAGTCGGTAGGGCAAGTGTTTGTAATTGTACAAGCCTTCTTCAGTGCGTTCAGCCTTCGAATAGTAAGCAAGGAGTTCTTTAGTTTGCTCTTCCGTAAGGTTAATACCTCCGCAATATTGAGCTACGTGCTCGCGCACTTTGGCTACTGAATCGTTAGGGTTGATGTGTTGCAATATCCAGTCGTTAGAGTGAGTAAAGTTTTGCAGACGGTCAAAGTTGTCGTTGCACTGTTTTCCATAGATAAGTCCGGGGTTCGCATTACCGTGGTCAGAGGTAATCACCACAAGGGTATTGCCGTCGGCTTTAGCAAAGTCGAGGGCGACTTTTATTGCCTCATCAAAAGCTACTTGGTCGTAGAGCAATGCCCCTATGTCGTTGCCGTGTGCAGCCCAGTCTACTTTACCACCTTCGACTTGTATTACAAAGCCGTTAGGGTGATTTTTGAGCTGGTCGATAGCCTTAGCGGTCATCTCGGCAAGAGTAGGCGTTTTAGCTTGTTCTTCACTACTTTGCGCGCGGTCAATAGAGTAGGGGAGGGCATCTTCGGCAAAGAGTCCGTAGAGAGGTTTATTAGTAGCCGCTTTCAGCATTTCGTTGCGTGTGCGGGCTACCGTATAGCCTTTCTTTTTGAGTACAGCAAAAAGGTCTTTCTTATCCTTCCGATGGGCAGGGTCAAAGTATTTGCTACCCCCGCCTAACATCACGTCAAAGCCTAATTCGCTATAGTTGAGCGCAATCTCATCCATCGCATTGCGGCTTTTGCTCCAAGTGCAGAAACCCGCAGGCGTAGCGTGATTGATCATTACAGTAGTAATGCAGCCCACCTTCTTACCCGCTTTCTTGAACTTTTGCAAGATAGGCATATTCTCTTTGCCATTAGGACTGATATTGAGGCTCCCGTTGTTAATACGTACCCCACCGCCCCAAGAGGAGCTCGCTGCTGCTGAATCGGTTACTACTGAGCTCGCCGATGCCATATCCATTACCGCGCGCTGTGCAAGGTTTTGTTCGTATAGCTCCATCCAGGCGGATGGGCGACCAAACTTGCGCTTGAGATAGAGGTCAGCCATTACCAAAGTGCCAAAACTCATCCCGTCACTCACCATAAAGATGATGTTCTTAGTGCGTTTGTTGCGGTGTGCTTCTTTGAGGGTTTGTGCCTGTAAATCAAAGGACGGCAATACCAATCCTCCTAAAGCTGCTAACGCACCATTTTTAAAAAAGGCTCTTCTTTTCATATATTTTACTATTTTTTTATCCAATAATCATTAATCATTAACCATTGCTCAGTGCGTTCCATCCCTTGGCAATAATCGGGATAAACTGACCCGCACGAGTGATGAGGTTTACCCCCTCCTCCTTATCAGTGATGTAGCCTATCACGCTGAAATTAGGGTTACCCTTGATCTTGTCGTAATCACTTTGTGCAATGGTAAAGAGCAGTTCATAGTCCTCGCCACCGCTGAGAGCAATGGTAGTACTATCTAAATTAAACTCCTCACAAGTGCTAATAACCTGAGGGTCAAGCGGGATTTTCTCCTCATATAGCCTACAACCCACTCCCGATTGCTTGCAAATGTGCAGTATCTCCGACGATAAGCCGTCGCTTACGTCCATCATCGCAGTAGGTTTTACGCCCAATTGCTTGAGTAATGGCGGAATGTCCTTGCGAGCTTCAGGTTTCAGTTGCCGTTCCAAGATGTACGAATACATCTCTATATCGGGCTGAGAGTTCGGGTTTACCTGAAATACCGCTTTCTCGCGCTCCAATATCTGCAAGCCCATATACGCGCCCCCTATGTCGCCGGTAAGCACCACAAGGTCATTAGGTTGCGCCCCGTTGCGATATACCAAATCTTCTTCGGCGGCTTCACCAATAGCCGTTACCGAAATGATAAGTCCACGTGTAGACGAAGTGGTGTCGCCTCCTACTAAATCTACGTTATAATGCTCGCACGCCAAGCGTATGCCCGCATAGAGTTCCTCTAAAGCTTCTAAAGGAAAACGATTGGAAACCGCTATCGATACGGTTACTTGCGTAGCCGTGGCGTTCATCGCATATATATCAGAAACATTCACCACTACCGATTTATACCCCAAGTGCTTCAACGGCACATAGCTGAGGTCAAAATGTACCCCCTCAATGAGCAGGTCGGTAGAGATGACCGTTCTCTTATCTTTAAAATCCATTACCGCAGCATCGTCGCCTACCCCTTTGAGTGTTGAAGGGTTTTTGAGCTCAAAATCTTTGGTCAGCAAATCTATCAGGCCAAACTCACCTAAGTCAGCTAATGAGGTGCGGTGGGGTTCTTTGTCTTCTATCATTTAGCAAAATAGTTTAAGGCAATCACTACCCCAAGGTGCATTCCCTCGTGGGTATTGTTGAAATTTATTGCATCTTCAATACAAGTAAGCGCATAGCCGTAGCTGGTAGTATAAGGCGTAAAGTTGCTGAACGCCCCCCGCTCATAGTCGGCTTGCAATTGTTTCTGACTGCTGATAAGCAAAGCACGTAGTTCCTGTATCTCGTCAGCAGTAGGAATATGCCCATCGGGATAAGTCCCTTTTTTATAAGTATCTACAAAAGCCTCAGACACCGCGTAATCAAGTCCCGATAGCTTGTAGCACAATATCTGCTGTTGCGCCACGCAATGAGCGATATTCCACCATATATTATTGTGAAATCCTGCAGGCACTTGTGCTAATTGTTCAGGAGTTAGGTTCTCCAAATAGTCTAAAAGTCGATTGCGGGTTGCCACGTGTAGGGCAAATACTTGTTCTGTCATATAGTTCTTAGTCCTTGTTATTATTTGTTAGTTGAGAATTGAAAAAAATGAATGTATTACTCTATTGAGAATTATACTATTCGTCTATAATAACTCTACCACATAATGCCCCCTTTAGAGGTTATCTGCGAGAGCAGAGTAAGTGAATGGGGGGAGGTTTTTATTATTTTTCCTATCACCACACTCCCCCTTTGAAGGAAGTCTGCGAGAGCAGAGTATGTGAATAGGGGGAGGTTTCCATCGCATCTCCTCCTATTGCCTATTGCTCTAATTTTCCCCTGCCCGTCGTGCTACGACCTCTTTCTTTCGCCTCGAAACCCTATTTTCGGCATTATTGGCATTATTGTATTATAGTATTAATCAATTATTTATATACCCTTTGTATAACAATCGTCCAAGATTCGTATAAGCTTCCTATAAGCTTTGTATAAGCTAACCATATCCATTTTACCTCTTATCTTTTATCTTTTACCTAAAAACTCCCTTCCGAACCTTTCCGTTTCCTTCCGAAATCACTAATGTGTCACTTTTAGCGATACACACTTTTCCAAAGTTTTTAATCGCTCGTCGTGCTACGACCTCGCACTGCCCGTGCGGCTCGCACTGCCCGTCGTGCTACGACCTTTGTCAAAGTTGATGATTAGCTTTATTCCCTCCGCTAACACAAGCTAAAAGCTCGCTTTTCTAAGACCCTCAGATTTTTTCAAAGTCTCTTTAACAAGTCTGAAATATCCAACACATCTGAATCTCTCCATCCTCGTCCTACAAGTCCGCTCAGTGCCTCGTCATTTGTTATTCGTCAATAATTGACAACTATCATCTAAAGGCAAAAGTACAAAAAATACTTTGAAGAAAGAAAAGAATTTCAAAAAGATTTGTATTTTTGCCCGCAAATTTAGAAATAATATTATGTATCAACTAATTAAACAAACACATTCACTATCTGCCTATCTTGTATTGATAGTCCTTATCGCAGCAGTTATCAATGCACTTATCGGATATTTTGGTAAGAGAAAATACTTTGGAGTAAAAGATCTCCGTCTGAGCTTATTTGCCTTAGTTTTCTCGCATATCCAACTGTTGTTAGGCTTGTTAGTCTACGTAGTTACTCCTCGTTTGCAAATGTGGGGAGAAGGAGCTAAAATAGTAATGAAAGACAGCTTGTTACGTCAACTATTGGTAGAGCACCCTATAATGAATATTATAGCGGTAACCTTAATTACTGTAGGGTGGGTAAAACTCAAAAAGCAAACTGAAGTGCGCAAGATGTATGGCAAAATAGCCTTGTTTTACGGCATTGCATTGGTGTGCTTGCTCTCAATGATTCCTTGGAGATTATGGTGGTTTGCCTAATAAAAAAAGTCCGATAGTAATATCGGACTTTTCCATTAACCAACCAAAACTTTAAATTATGAAAACTATTATTTGAAGTTTTACAATGAGATACCACCCTCATTGCGTTGGCAAAGGTACGGAAAAAAATTAAAGTAGCAAAGGGGAATTTGGTTTTAACAAAACTTTATTACCGTTTTAACGATACTTTTACACTGTAAAAAAATACTGCTAAGAGAGGTGCTGTTATTTATATATTTAGAAATCAGTAATATATTTTTCTTTGCCAAATTAATAATACATTATAGCAAATGAAACTCCTGAAATATACTTTTTGGCTACTGTGGAAATCTTGGTTCTACCTATGGGTACTCATCCTTATTCTTTTGTGGTTACCTCTGCTACTGTTGCTTACAGCACGGGAGAGTTGGTATCGCGCGTTCTACTGGGTAGCGCGTAACCTCTGGGCAATCCCTATACTGTACGGTATGGGCTTTTGGCCTAAGGTGCGCAGAGAATACGCCTTGTCTAACAACCGCTGCAGTTATATGTTAGTTGCTAATCACTACAGTATGATGGATATAATGCTAATGTTCTACTGTAGCCGTAACCCTTTCGTGTTTGTGGGGAAGAAAGAGCTGAGCAAAACGCCACTGTTTGGCTATTTCTACAAACGTGTAGCCATAATGGTAGACAGAAAGAGTCCGCAGAGTAGGAGAGAGGTTTATAGCCAAGCAATGGAGCGCATTGCTCAAGGCTTGAGCATCTGTATTTTCCCTGAAGGGGGCGTGCCTGATGATGAAAGTATAGTGCTTGACAACTTTAAGGACGGAGCTTTTCGCATTGCGATTGAGTGCCAAATACCTATCGTGCCAATGGTGTTCTACGATACTAAAAAGCGTTTTCCTTTCCGCTTTTTTGCGGGTAGTGTAGGCCCAATGCGTGTGGATATATTGTCGCCTATTGCTACCGAAGGTAAAACCCTTGAAGATAAAGACACTCTGCGCGAAGAGGTACGCGATTTGATATGGGAGAGACTTATCGCTGCATCAAGCGAGCGACATATTTACCGATAACATCGAATTCTAAGTTCACGATACTACCAATTTGAAGGTTGTGCAAGTTGGTGTGGGCTAAAGTATAAGGAATTACGGCTACTGAAAAGCTATGGGGCGTAGCATTAACTACGGTAAGACTTACGCCATTAACGGTAATAGAGCCCTTCTCAATGACTACGTTGCCTAATGAGGGATCGTATTGAAAAGTAAAGCGAGTGCTACCGTCTTCTTCTTGAATAACGGTACAAGTGCCGGTTTGGTCGGTGTGACCTTGCACGATATGACCGTCTAAACGGGTGCCCAAGAGCATACCGCGTTCTAAGTTTACCTCATCACCTGCTTGCAAGTATCCTAAGTGGGTTTTAGCAAGGGTTTCGGCAATGGCGGTTACTTGGTATACATCGCCGTCAATAGCGACTACGGTAAGGCATACCCCATTGTGGGCAACGCTTTGGTCTATTTTGAGTTCTTTAGTGAACGAACTTTGTACGTATAAATGCAAGTTTGCTTGCTCGCTTTCTACGCGTACGATTTTTCCTATTTCTTCTATAATTCCTGTAAACATAAAATTAATTAGCAAATTAAAAATTAGCAGATTAGAAATTAGCTAATCTAACTCTGCTGTGAGTTCTGCAAATACAAAGTTGGCTCTTTTGCCTTCGTAGAGCACTTTGTATATCGCATCGAGGATGGGGGTGCGGCTGGGTTTTTCTTGATTTTTGTTGATGAGGTAGGCGCTTTTGGTGGCGTAATAACCTTCGGCTACCATATTCATCTCAGCCATAGTGCTTTTCACGGTGTAGCCTTTGCCTATCATTGTGCCAAACATACGATTGCGACTGAAAAGCGAATAGGCGGTTACGAGCAAATCGCCGAGATAAGCGGAGTTGTTGATGTTGCGCTTTATCTTGTAAATGTGCTTGATATAGCGGCGCATTTCGCGAATGGCGTTGCTCATCAATACGCTTTGGAAATTATCACCGTAGCCCAGACCGTGGGCAATACCGGCTGCGAGGGCGTAGATGTTCTTGAGCATAGCAGCATACTCAATACCTACCACATCATCGGAGATTTTAGTCTTTACGTAGTGGCGTTTCATCGCTTCTGCTATGAAGCGGGCTTTTTCTTCATCGAGACAAGCGATGGTGAGGTAAGAGAGGCGTTCTAAGGCTACTTCCTCGGCGTGACAAGGTCCTGCGATGATGCCTATTTGTGCGTAGGGTACGTGATGTACTTTATTAAAATATTCCCCTACAATGAGTCCGCTTTTGGGTTCTATACCTTTGATAGCTGAAAAGATATTCTTACTTGATAGCGGCACCGTCAGTTTTTCGAGTTCGTCGCTCAAGAAAGCCGAGGGAATAGAGAATACGAGGTAATCGCTGAAAGCTACTGCCTCATTAATGTCGCTTGTGAGGTGTAGCTTGCTGATGTTCAGGTGTACATCGCTGAGGTAATTGGGGTTGTGTTTGGTAGCTTTGATGTGTTCAATTGCCTGCTCATTACGCATATACCAACATACTTGGTCGATATTGGCAGTAAAAATCTTGATGAGCGCTGTTGCCCAGCTACCTCCCCCTATGACTGATATTTTGGTTTCCACAATTGTTTGCTATTATTATTTTGGGGCAAAGATACGAAATAATACCATAATAGCAATAATGCCAATAATACTGATAATGCTAATAATACTGATAAT
>NZ_BPUU01000001.1:37059-253198 GCF_054772415.1 Capnocytophaga sp. HP1101 | reverse complement strand
TGAACCCAACGAACTGCACCGGTACACAAACCTTGGTAGTAACGGTAGGGGAACAGTAACACCTACACCTACTCCGGTAGCCGTAGACGATAGAGTTTCAACACCGTTGAATACGCCTGTAAATATTGCGGTATTGCCTAACGATACCCTCAACGGAGCCACTACCCCTAACGTAGTAACGCAACCAGCGAACGGTACAGTAGTTGTAAATGCCGATAATACTGTGGAATATACACCTCATACAGGCTTCGTAGGAACTGATACTTTTGTCTACGAAATCTGTAACTCAGCAGGTTGTAGCAGTGCTACCGTAACGGTTGATATTGTGAACAAACTCGTGCCTTACAACGGTATGTCAGTAAATGGTGACGGTAAAAACGATCACTTCCATATTGGTGGCATAGAAAACTATCCGAACAATGTGGTACGCATCTATAACCGTTGGGGCGTGAAAGTCTTCGAGGTAAGTGGCTACGACAACGTAACACGCGTGTTCAGAGGTATCTCCGACGGTCGTGCAACAGTAGAAGCTTCCGATAAATTGCCACAAGGTACTTATTATTATGTGATTGAATACTACGATCAAAATAATAATAAGCAATCTGAAGTAGGCTGGTTATATATCAAAAAGTAGTATATCTATAATAAACTAAAAAGGGCTGCCCAGAAACTTTCTGGCAGCCCTTTTTGTTTTAATTCCATTCCTTCATTTTCTTTATCCCTATCCCTATCACTCCAGACTTCTATCACTTTTCTTCACCTGTTCGTATAAATCGCACCGTCTTACCGTTATCACAGTTCTCCTTTGAAGAAGTCCATATTTGTCATTCGTTCCTCGTCCATTTTCTCCTATTGCCTCTTTCTTTTCTTTCGCCTCGAAACCCTATTTTCGGCATTTTTAGTATTATTGTATTATACTATTAATCAATTAGTTATATACCCTTTGTATAACAATCGTCCAAGATTCGTATAAGCTTCCTATAAGCTTTGTATAAGCTAACCATACCCATCTCACAGTCCATCTTTTACCTTTTACCTAAAAACTCTCTTCCGATATTCTTCGTTATCTTTCACTTCCTCCAATTCTTCATCACTGTGTAGCTTACTCTTCAGAATTTCCAGAAAAATCTGACTTATCCGAAACATGCGACTCCTCCAAACTTTGCCAAAGTTTCTAACTTTGGCAAAGTTCATTATCAGTATTATTGGCATTATCAGTATTATTGACGGATTTGCCAATTAAAAAATGTTTCGTACCTTTGTCGCCGATACCTAATAATTATTAGAAAACCCTGATGTTTATAGATTACCTTCTTTCGGCAGTGCTAATGCTTATTACCTTTGCAATAGGCAGTTCCTTGCGCTTCACCGATTTTGAGAACATATTTAAAAAATCAAAGCCCTTGTACTTGGGGCTTTTCTTGCAGATGGTCTTTTTGCCTATCTGTGCTTTTATTATTGCTGAACTTTCCAATTTACCTCCTGCTGAAAAAGTAGGGCTCATCATCGTATCAATATGTCCCGGAGGTACTACTTCCAATTTTATTAGCTATCTTATCAAAGCCGATACCGCTTTAGCAGTAGCCCTTACCGCTATTAACAGTTTGCTCATATTGCTCACCATTCCAGTGCTTTCCAATTGGGCTGTAGCCATTTTTATGGGCGGACATACTGAGGTCTCCCTACCCGTGCTCAATATGGTATGGGAAGTAGCCAAAATCATTATAATACCAGCTTTCTTAGGATTGCTCTTCAACCGGTTTTTTCCTAATACTTCACTTAAAATTCGCTTTCCTTTAAAGGTAATCAATACTATATTATTGGGGATTGTGTTCTTTATCAAGTTTTTTGGTGATGAACAATCAGGCGGAAGTGGTATTTCAGTAGATGAAATTATCCGTCTCTTGCCTGCTACCCTCCTAATGCATCTCAGCGCGATGATACTTAGTTATTTCATCGCTTTGAAGCCTTTTAAACTCTCAGGAGTACAAGCAACAACTATCAGTATTGAAGTAGGATTGCAGAACACCGCTTTAGCCATATTAGTAGCGGGCACCCTTATGGGCAATGCCGATATGACCAAACCCGCGCTCGTCTATGCTATATTCTCTTTCTTTACTACCTTTGCTTTTGCCCTTATCACTATCAGAATTAGAAGATTTTAGGTTTCATAATAGAAAACAAAAAGTGCGATGTTTACAATTCAAACATCGCACTTTTTTACCTTTTATCTTTTACCCTTTACCTGATTAAATCTTGCTCGCCAATAAGTAAATTACCGCCATTCGTATCGCCACCCCGTTCTCTACTTGTTGCAAAATAATCGATTGGGAACTATCAGCTACTTCGCTGGTGATTTCTACCCCTCGGTTGATAGGTCCTGGGTGCATAATCACTATTTCTTTGTCGAGACTATCCAAAATTTCTTTGGTAAGTCCGTACTGTTGAACATATTCTCGAGTAGAAGGAAAATAACTGATGTCCAAGCGTTCGTTTTGGATGCGTAACATATTTGCCACATCGCACCAGTTCAGGGCTTTGCGTAGGTCAGTTTCTACCTTTACGTCAAGTTCGTGAATGTATTTAGGAATAAGCGTCTTGGGTCCGCATACCATCACTTCAGCTCCTTGCTTGTGAAGTGCAAAGATGTTCGAAAGCGCTACACGCGAGTGCAATATATCCCCCACTATCACTACTTTTTTGCCCGCAACCTCTCCTAAGCGTTCACGTATAGAATACGAGTCTAAAAGCGCTTGTGTGGGGTGTTCGTGAGCCCCATCGCCAGCATTTACGATAGCCGCTTTCACGTGTTGTGAGAGGAAGATTCCTGCACCAGGGTTCGGGTGACGCATTACTACCATATCCACTTTCATTGAGAGGATATTATTCACGGTATCTACTAAGGTCTCCCCCTTAGTTACCGATGATTGTGAAGCTGAAAAGTTAATCACATCGGCAGAGAGGCGTTTTTCTGCCAATTCAAACGAAAGACGGGTGCGCGTACTATTCTCGAAGAAAAGATTGGCAATAGTAATATCGCACAACGAAGGTACTTTTTTAATAGGGCGGTTGATGACCTCTTTGAAGTGGTCAGCCGTTTCAAATATCAACTGTATATCCCCCTCAGTGATATACTTAATGCCCAACAGGTGATTGACGCTCAAGGCACTCATAGTGTATTGTATTTAAGTGGTTGTGCAAAGATACAAAATAATTACAAACTACGAGTTACAAATGAAGATTTTTTAGTTGCTAGTAGTTAGTCTTTAGATAGAAATTAGCAAATGGCAAATGGGCAAACAGACAAATCATCTAATCTGATAGTCCTAAATCTTCGATTGCCATTTCTTCATCATCGTGGGTTTCTTCTGCTTTTTTAGCAATGATTTTCTCCATTCTGCGGTCATTAAGGTGATATTTTGCAAATAATGCATCTAAATCATCTAAAAAAGATTTAGTAATTGCCACCTTTAGATTGCCATTTTCCATATTTAGATGAATATTTTCATTGTGATGGTGCACAACAAAGTAAATAGGCTGTTTCCCTTTGTGCTTTTGTAGCAAATCTTTGTATTTTGTAATCAAATCTTGGTTAATTTCCTCTATATTCACGTGCAAAGTAAGTTTTTTAGAGAGGGTTTCCATCACATCTTGCAATTGCATCATCTGTACAAACTGCATACGAGGTTCGCCGCGCTGGTTGGTTTCCCTATTCAAAAATCCTTCCACTACCTTGAACTTGATATACAAGAACGCCCCTGGCACCATATACTTCTGATAGTTCAAATAGTCATCACCAAAGAGCTTAAACTCGTGAGAGCCGTCGTAATCTTCAAGCGTAAAAAAGCCGTAACCTTTTCCGTTCTTAGCTGTGCGGTGTTGTAAATCGGCTACCATACCCGCCACAGTGAGCTCACGGTTAATAAAAGGATTCAAGTCTTGCAATTGCGATAGACTGATATTGCAGAAGTTTTCTAACTCGTGCTTGAAATCATCAAGCGGGTGCCCCGAGATGTAGATACCCACCACTTCTTTCTCACGGCGCAACTGTTCCAAGTTGCCCCACTCTTCGCACTTAGGTACCGAAGGTTCAGGCACATCCACTTCGCTTTCACCTCCAAACAGACTCATTTGAGCGGAGTTCTTGCTCTCTTGGAATTTGTTGCCAAAACGTATCGCTTTTTCGAGGAACGGAATGCCATCGGCTTCGGCGTGGAAGTACTGTGCGCGGTGTACATTAGTGAACGAATCAAAACCTCCTGCCAAAGCGATACTTTCAAAGGCTTTTTTGTTGATACTCTTATAATCTACGCGTTTTGCCAAATCGAAAATAGAGGTATAAGGACGCTCTTGGCGTTGTTCTACAATCGTATCGACAGCAGCTTTTCCTACCCCTTTTACAGCCCCCATCCCGAAGCGTATATCACCATTTTTATTTACGGTAAATTTGTACAACGATTCATTTACATCAGGAGGTAACACCTTGATACCCATACGGTGGCACTCTTCGAGGAAGAAAGTAATCGTTTTGATGTCGTTCATATTATTAGACAATACCGCTGCCATATACTCGGCAGGGTAATTGGCTTTTAGGTAGGCCGTTTGATACCCCACCCACGCATAACAGGTGGAGTGCGATTTATTGAACGCATAAGCGGCAAACTTCTCCCAGTCTGCCCATATCTTTTCGAGTTTTTGGGCGTCGTGACCTTTTTCAGAGGCTTGGGTAATGAACTTAGGTTTCATCTTCGCTAGCACAGCTATCTGTTTCTTACCCATCGCTTTACGCAACACGTCGGCTTCACCTTTGGTAAAACCTGCCAATTTCTGCGATAGCAACATCACCTGTTCTTGATATACGGTAATTCCATAAGTTTCTTTGAGGTATTCCTCCATATCGGGGAGGTCGTACTCAATAGGCTCAATACCATGTTTCCGCTTGATAAAGCTCGGTATATATTCCAATGGGCCTGGACGGTAGAGAGCATTCATCGCGATAAGGTCGGCAAAGACGGTAGGTTTAAGCTCTCGCATATATTTCTGCATACCGGTGGACTCGTATTGGAAAATCCCGACCGTTTCACCACGCTGGAAGAGTTCGTAAGTTTTTTTATCGTCGAGCGGAAAAGCCTCTGCATCGAGCTCTATATTATGTGTTTGTTTGATATTTTCAATAGTATCTTTGATAAGTGTGAGGGTACTGAGCCCCAAGAAGTCCATTTTCAGCAACCCTGCGCTCTCTACTACCGAGTTATCGAACTGAGTCACAAATAAGTCGGAATCTTTGGCTAAAGCTACGGGTACAAAGTTGGTGATATCATCGGGGGTGATAATCACCCCGCAAGCGTGGATACCCGTGTTGCGCACCGAACCTTCAATAATATTTGCCTGCTGAATGGTTTGGGTACTCTCCTCCTCCCCTTCTCCTGCTAAAAGGCGTTTCAGTTCGTCTACTTTTGACAGTTCTTCACTGCGCACTTTTTCTTTGAGGGTTTTATCGTCCCAACCGAACATCTTCCCTAAAGACGACACTCCATTAGGCACTAAGCCCGCTAATCTATTTGACTCTTGTAGAGGTACATCCAGCACGCGAGCAGTATCTTTGATTGCCGATTTGGCAGCCATTTTACCATAGGTAATAATCCGTGCGACCTGACTCTCGCCATACTTATCAATCACATAGTTGATGACATCTTGGCGACCAGAGTCCTCGAAGTCGATATCGATATCGGGCATAGACACACGGTCGGGGTTGAGGAAACGCTCAAAGAGGAGGTCGTACTTAATAGGATCCATATTGGTAATATCCAAACAGAACGCTACTGCCGAGCCTGCAGCCGACCCACGACCAGGGCCTACTGATACGCCCATCTTCCGCGCTGCGGCGATAAAATCTTGTACGATAAGGAAGTACCCTGGGTAACCCGTTTTTTCGATAATGGAAAGCTCGAAGTCCAAACGCTCGCGCACCTCATCGGTAATTTCGGGGTATTTGCGTTTAGCCCCTTCATAAGTGAGATGACGCAAATAGTTGTTTTCACCTTTTTTGCCTGTAGGGTCGTCTTCCACCTGAAATTCTTCGGGGATATCAAACTTAGGCAAGAGGATATCACGTGCCAAGCCATAGGGTTCTACCTTGTCGATAATTTCTTGAATATTGAGAATCGCCTCAGGAATATCCTTAAAGAGCGCCTTCATTTCGGCGGTAGTTTTGAAATAATACTCGTTGTTAGGCATTCCAAAACGATAGCCACGACCGCGCCCAATAGGTGTTTTCTGCTTTTCGCCATCTTTCACACACAACAGAATATCGTGCGCATTGGCATCTTTTTTATGGAGATAAAAGGTATTGTTAGTAGCGATGAGTTTCACCCCATATTTCTTAGAAAACTCTACAAGGGTTTCGTTTACGCGGTTTTCATCTTCTTGGTTGTGGCGCATCACCTCCAGATAGAAGTCGTCGCCAAACTGCTCTTTCCACCACAAGAGCGCCTCTTCCGCCTGCTTGGTACCAATGTTTAATATTTTTGATGGCACTTCGCCATTCATACCTCCTGAGAGCACCATTAAGTCGCTTTTGTACTGCTCTACAATCGCCTTATCTATACGAGGTACATAGTAAAAGCCTTTGGTAGAAGCGATAGAAGCCATTTTGGTAAGATTGTGATAGCCCTGTTTGTTTTTAGCTAAAATCACCACTTGGTAGCCGTTGTCTTGTCGGGTTTTATCTAAGTGATTTTCACAGATATTGAACTCACAACCTATAATGGGCTTGATGAGCGTTTCGGTAGGGGGTTCGCCCTTTTCTTGAGCCTCTTTGTTTTTAGCTTCCGCTTCTTTGTTATGCCCTTGTACGGCTTGCACAAAGTGGAAGGCAGCCATCATATTGCCACTATCGGTAAGCGCTACGGCAGGCATCTTCTCTTTGGCAGTGATTTTTACGAGGTCTTTTATAGAGGTAGTAGATTGTAATATAGAGTGTTGTGTATGGTTGTGCAGGTGAGCAAACACCGCATTTTCTAACAATGAAGCATCGGCGTGAGGTTCGGTAGTTTGCGCAGTGCTACTGCTTTTTCGCAAGGCATCGGAAGCCTCTTTGAGGTTCACGTGCTTGAGTCCGATAAGCCCTATAGGTGAGGTGTGATGTCCTTGAAATTCTTTGATATAGTCGTTGCTAAAAGTACCTTCTTGAAAGCCTTCACCGCGTCGTATCAATTCAAAGAAACAGCGGGTGGTTGCCTCTACATCGGCAGTGGCATTGTGTGCCTCGGCAAAGGGTACGCCAAAGAGGAAAGAGTGCAACTCGGTGAGGGTGGGCAACTTATAACGACCTCCTTTTCCGCCAGCTATCTGACAGAGATTGGCAGTTGCCTCAGTACAAGTGTCGATTACGGGCATCTGCGTAAGCGGACTCTCCACCCCATAACGGTAAAACTCAGCCCCCATAATATTGATATCAAAACCTATATTTTGTCCCACCACATATTGCGCTTTGCTGAGTGCCTCGTTGAACGCTTTGAACACCTCGGCGATAGGCACTCCTTGTGCTTCTGCTAATTGGGTAGAAATACCGTGTACTTTTTCGGCATCATAAGGCACATCGAAACCATCGGGCTTTATCAAAAAGTCCTGATGTTCTATGAGTGCGCCCCACTGGTCGTGCAATTGCCAAGCAATCTGCACGGCACGAGGCCAGTTATCACTATCGGTAAGGGGGGCATCCCAACGGCGGGGTAAGCCCGTGGTTTCAGTATCAAATATTAAGTACATTTGATTTAGGTAAGAGATATGTTGATTGTTAATCTGTATAGCGGAGGGTGACACCACCGGAAATAGTAAAGCCTGATAATCCGAAATCTTTAGCATCGATGCGACGATTATCAAAACGCCAAGTACCACCGTAAGCTTGAAGATAAGCCACATCGCCATTGACGAATAGCTGTAGGCGGTCTTCTTGCCAAGTACCTACTCTAAAATAAGCCTTGAGCCCTACATTCAGGTGGTTTTCCTTTGCATTGATTTGTAAGAAAGTGGGTACTACTCCTTGTTCGAACTTGTAATCCAAATACACTTCAGCTTTGTGATAGCCCAGCATCACATAAGGCGATAGGGTGAAATTATTAGTTTTCACCGCATCGAAGAGCACCCCCCAAGCAGAGCCACTGATATCGCCGTCATAATAGTGTTTATCAGTATTTGCCTCGGTGTTAAGATTGGCAGCAAAGGTCTGAAACATCAATCCCCAACGGTTGCGACGCAAGGTAATATAGCTGCTAAACAGTATATTACTTGAGAAATCCAAATTCTTGGACAACACGGGGTTACCTGCGGCTTGTAGAGCTTTGTCTAAATCTTTAAGATCAGTATAGATAGGCATACCCGCATCGAAGCCTACTTCAAAGGAATAGGAAGTACGCTTAGCAGTTGTGATTTCAGTAGCGGTGATGTTTGGTTCTTCATCTTGAGCAAAAACCACTGTTATTGCGCTCAGGAAGCACAACGAGGTTAAAAGTTTTTTCATTGTATTAGCAATATTCTTTATGGGTGCAAAGATACAAAAATAATCTCTAATAACAAGTACCTCCTACTTCTCAGCCTCGTCCTACTCATCTGACTCCTCCCACCGCTCTTTTTATAATCAATTTTAACTTATCGCCTCTTTGGTCGCTCCTATTTTTTTATCGGCATAGAGAACAACCTCTTTGATGACTAATTTTTGTATGGCACTGATGTAGGTGTTCATAAAGTGGTAATCGGGGATACCGTTTTTGGTAGGAAGAGAGATTTTTTCTTTCTTTACTTTTTCCCAGCCTGCTTTGTTTTCATATCCAAACTTTAACTTTATAGATTTTTGAATAGTTGCACTAAAGAAGTATAATAATTCTTTGGTAATAGGAAATAAAGGTTTAACTAAATAAGCGTTATATAAAACTCCTGTTTTTTGAGGTTGAGGATATACGTTTCCTGTAGAAACAGCACCATCATTGACTATATCAAGAGTCATTTCTGCACTTTCAAAATCAGAACTTCTTCCATAATACATTACACCATTATTACCATCTTTTGCATTTACGAGAGGTAAATCAAATTCTGCTGTTTGTTCCTTTGAAACATCACGTTCTTTATCAAATATATCTTTAAGAAATTTCAGATTCAATTTTTCAAACAGGTCACCAATGAGGTATTCTTTCCACTGAACTTTATCAAAATCGTTTAGGGTTTGTTGTTCTTGTTCAGTAAGGGTGTAATCCTTAAGGCCAGTAGCGGTTAAATAGGCTTCCAGCTCGGCTATAAAGTTTTCCATAAAGGCGAAGTCGATTTTGCCGTTATGGGTGGGGAGGGTGATTTTAGTAGCATTCATAGCTTCTCTATTAAACTTTGATGCATAATCATATTTATTAGCTGTGGCAACTCGTGCAGCAGTAATAATGATATAAGCAATAGCTTTATTAAATTCTTTAAATTTAGGCACTAAATGTTGTATGTGAGAATAGCCAATAAAATCTTTTTCTTGATAAAACATTGTTTCAGCTCCAATAGTAGTGTCTGAACAAGTCAATGTATTTCCTTTGTTGTTGGCTTTCATATTAGAATATCCCATAACACCATTATCAGTTGATGAATTGGATATTAAGGGTATGCTACCATTTTTGGAAATAATTTTATCATTGGGTAGTTTATAATATTTTGTAGGATTGATTTCGAACAAATCTCCAATCAAAAATTCTTCCCACTTAACGGTTTGGAGTTTAAGTGTTAAGTGGGCATCTATTTTCCCAGGCTTTCGTGGGGGGTGTTTTGGTTTTTGAGGAGGTTTGAGACTTCCCAAGCGAGGTAGTCGGCGACGGTTTTTTTGAAGTCGTTGAGGGAGGGGATGGTGTCGATGGTTTGGTGTTTTTCGAAGTTCCAGTCGTTGGCTTCTGGGGTGATGAAGTCTTCAATATATATTTTTTTGAGGTTCCAAAGGGTTGGGTCGACTTGAGCGCGTTGTCCTGCTTTGTATATTTTGATGATGTCTTGGTATCGCTGGGTGGGGTTGTCTTTTTCGAGGATGTCGCGTTTGGTGCGCTTGTGACCGTCTTCTCTAAAGTCGATAAATTTGACGGTTTTCTCGTAGTCGTGAGGGGTGTGGGCTTTAAAGATGTAGATGGAGGTTTGTACGCCAGCCATAGGCATAAAGAGGTCTACGGGCATTTTGATAGAGGCGAGGAGGGTGTGTTTTTTGAGGATTTCTTTGGCTGTTTTGGTTGCTTCACCGCTTCCTGCGGAGTCTTGGATGATGATGGCGCCTAGGCCGTCTTTTTGCATTTTGTCTAGGCCGTAGGCGATAAATGGGAGTCCTTTTTCTTCGTAGGAGAAGGGGGGTTGAGGAGGACTCTATCGGCGTTAAAATCGGTAAATAGGTGTTCGGGGCGGTTAAAGGCGGATCCTTTTTCTATTCGGCTTGAGCCGTCGCCGCGGAGGATCATATTGGTGGTTGCGAGGGTGTACATTTCGGCGTTGAGTTCAATACCGAGGAGGTTGTTTTTTTTGAGGTGGTTTATTTTTTCTTGGGCTTTTGTGGTGCTTTTTCCGAATTGGGTGTTTACGTTGTCGATCATTAGTTCCATAGCGGATACGAGGAATCCTGCGGATCCTGTGGCGAGGTCCATCACTTTGCTATCGCTATTGATATTGAGGATTTGAGCCATCATTTTGGTGATGTAGGGTGGGGTTAGGACGATGCCTAATTCTTTGCCGTCGCCGAGGGCGTACTTTAGGAATTCGGAATACATTTCGCCCATAATGTCGATATGGCCACCTAAGCCGTCGATGGATTTAAAGATGTACTCATAGATGAAGACGAATACTTGCTTGCTAACGGAGGCTTTTCGGTTAATGAGGTGGGCGATTTCTTTGTGGCAGGGCGTTAGTTCGTCGCGTTGGGCGTCTTTGGATATTTCGCTAAAAGAGGCGAGCATTAGGTTTTTCTTTTCTTCGGGTATTTGGCGTACATCGAGGAAGGCTTTAATTTGGTCTACGATTTTTTTGCCGTCTCTTTTGGTGTCGGTTTGGGAGCCTTGTAGGTCATCGGGGGTTAAGCCGTATTCTTTATTGCCATTGAGGTCTTCAATATCCTGCATAGAGAGGAGCATACCAGAGACGTATAGGACGCGCTGAGGAGCGGTGATGTTGTGGCTATGCATTAGTTTGTTTAGTTTTTTGGCGTAGGCTTGTAGGGTGGCTTGGCTTCTAATTAGGATTTGGTGTTTTTCTTCTTCGCTGAGGATAGCTGCTTTGTAGAAGGCATTGAAAGAGGTTCTGTTTTCTAAGAAATCGAGTTCTTTGACGGTTTTGAGTTCTTTGTAGGCGTTTTGTGCTGAGCCGAAAACGTAGTATACTTTTATTTCGACATTTTGGGAGCTGTCGCCTGCTATGCCTATGGCAATTACTTCGGTATATTTGGTACTTGCGATCATATTGAAAGCGTAGTGCAAGGCGCCATTTACGGCGTATTGGCTAATGGATTTATCGTCGAATTTTAGGCCGTCTTTATTTTCGGCGATGAGTTTGGAGTGGTTTAGTTTATCTTCGATGATAATGGGGAGGTGGTATTTTTCGATATGGAAATCGGGTATTCCGAAATTGGTTTTAGATTTGGTTTTGGCGGAACCTTTGAGGGCTTCTTTTAGGTAGTCGCTCATTGAGGTTTCTTCGTTCCAATCGGTGTGTTTTTGTAGTTTTAGGCTGTTTAGTTTGTTTTTAACCCAGTCGTTTACATCATTTTCGAGGTCCATTTGTTTTTAGTGGTTGTATTGGGTTCGATACTTTGTATAGTTTTTGCCATATAGAGGGTGTTTTTTGAGGGGGCAAAGATAGGAAATTATTAGCAGATTGACAAATTAGATAACTTGTCAATCAGCTAATGCCAATTTATTTTCAAATCATATATTGCATTCACATTATTTAACATCAGTTCAAAAACAATATTTTTTTACTACAATTCCCCCCTTGAGGGGGGCTAGGGGGATGTTGCCCCTCTCTCCGAGGGGGGGGGTAGGAGGAGGTTTTCTCATATTTCCCCCTAATGCCTATTGCCTAAGGTCTAATACCTCTTCCCCTTTCTTTCGCCTCGAAACCCCATTATTGGCATTTTTAGTATTATTGTATTATATTATTAATCAATCACTTATATACCCTTTGTATAACAATCATCCAAGATTCGTATAAGGTTCCTATAAGCTTTGTATAAGCTAACCATACCCATTTTACCTTTTACCTTTTATCTTTTACCTAAAAAATCTCTTCTGAATTCCTCCGATATTTTTCTCCTTCCTCATCTCCCCCTTACTGCCCGTGCGGTTCGCACCGCCCCTCGTGCTACGACCTTTGACAAAGTTAATTATCAGTATTATTGGTATTTCTGGCATTATTGGCACACCTCATTTGCTAATTCTCCTTCGCTCTTAACTTTTACCTCAAAAAAACCTCTTTGGCACGGTTGTTGTGCTATTTTTAATCGTAAAAACAAACTTATAATTTTAATTTTTTATACTATGAAAAAGTTTTTAACATTTGTATTTTTAGCATTTTTTGGTGTAATGGCTTATGCCCAAGACGCCGAGATTACTTTCAAAGCTGAAGAAATCGATTACGGTAACATCAAACAAGGTGCAGATGGCGTGCGTGTGTTCGAGTTTACTAACACTGGTAAAGCACCGCTTGTAATTACTAACGTAGCTTCTTCTTGCGGTTGCACCGTCCCTTCTTGGACAAACCAACCCGTAGCACCAGGAGCTAAAGGAAAAATTGAAGTAAAATACGATACTAATCGTGTTGGTCCTATCAGCAAAACTATTACTGTTACTTCCAATGCTAAATCAAGCCCCGTAAAAGGCTTGCGTATCAGAGGAAATGTTCAATAATCCATAACTATTTATATTTTAATTTACTCCTTGAGTCGCCTGCTCTTTTCCCATAGCAGGCGACTTTTTTCGTGTTAAACTTTTCTGAAAATGTAATTGGTAAGCATATTTTCACTACCTTTGCACCTTGAGAAAACTAAATAATTTAACAGATATGAAATTACACACACTCACTTTTTTGGCTGGGCTATTCGTAGCTCAAGTCTCATTCGCTCAAGTAGACGAAATGGGAACTACAACCGATACAACTACTCCTGTAGTGGCTCCCACTAATCAAGCTCAGTCTCAAGCAGAGCTAAAAGCTCAAAAAGAGCAACTAAAAGCTCAACAGAAATTGCAAAAAGAGCAACAAAAGGCGGTAAAAGCTGAACAAAAGGCTGCTAAAGAGCAAGAAAAAGCCGCTAAAGAACAAGAAAAAGCTGCTGCTCGTGCTCAAAAAAATCAACAACGCCTATCTAAAGCTAACTCTGAGGTTTCTAAGATAGAGGCTAGAATTACTAAAGCTCAAACTGATTTGGCTAAGGAACAAAACAAATACAACCTAAAGAAAGCTAAAGGGGCACTCTCTCCTCAAGACGATGCTAAGCTCAAAGGTAAAATCCTTAACAAACAGCAAAAGATTAATGATTTAAACCTCGACCTCATCAAAGCTAAAGAGAAAGTAAACAAATACCAAATGGCTACTTAGTCATTGTTTTCATTTTAAAACTTGAACAAAAAATCCGAACTACATTTAGTAGTTCGGATTTTTTTATTACTTTAAAGACTTTGTCAAAGTTTTTAGGCTTTGATAAAGTGGATCGTTTTTCTTGTACAGCTCGTACTGCCTATATAGCTCGTACTGCCTGTACAGCTCGCACTAAAATTCAGCACTCTGTGGCGTACGTGGGTAAGGAATCACATCCCGAATATTACTCATACCCGTAGCAAAGAGCACCAAACGCTCAAAGCCTAAACCAAAGCCACTGTGCACTGCTGTACCAAATTTGCGGAGGTCTAAGTACCACCAAAGCGTTGCCTCGTCCATATGAAGGTCAGCTATCTTTTTCTTGAGCACGTCATAACGCTCCTCACGTTGTGACCCTCCTACTATTTCACCTATACCTGGGAAAAGAATATCCATCGCTCGCACTGTCTTGCCGTCTTCATTAAGTCGCATATAAAACGCTTTGATATTCGCAGGATAGTCGTACAAAATCACAGGGCATTCAAAGTGTTTTTCCACTAAATAGCGTTCGTGTTCGCTTTGCAAATCTACCCCCCATTCGTTTACAGGATATTGAAATTTCTTCTTCTTGTTATGGTTTGAGTTCTTCAAGATATCAATCGCTTCAGTATAACTTACTCTTTTAAACTGATTGTGAATTACAAACTCCAATTTCTCAATAAGAGACATTGTGCTACGCTCGTTCTGTGGTTTGGTCTTCTCTTCTTCTAAAAAGCGTTTGTTCAAAAACTCAAGGTCATCACGACGCACTTCTAAGGTGTATTGTAACACATACTTAATAAAGTCCTCCGCCAAATTCATATTGTCGATAAGGTCATAGAACGCCATTTCGGGCTCTATCATCCAGAATTCAGCTAAGTGTCGAGAGGTGTTAGAGTTTTCAGCACGGAAAGTAGGTCCAAAGGTGTAAATCTTACCGAGTGCCATCGCAAAAGTTTCTCCTTCCAACTGTCCTGATACCGTAAGGTTCGTCTCCCTCCCAAAGAAGTCTTTCTTGTAGTCTACTTCTCCGTTTTCGGTAAGCGGAGGGTTTTTGGCGTCTAAGGTCGTTACGCGGAACATCTCACCAGCCCCTTCGGCATCACTACCAGTGATAATAGGCGTGTTCACGTAAAAGAAACCGTTATCTTGGAAGTATTTGTGAATAGCAAAAGCCAAAGTAGAACGCACACGCATTACCGCACTAAACGTATTAGAGCGCACGCGTAAGTGAGCGTTTTCTCTCAAAAACTCAAGCGAGTGTTTCTTAGGTTGTATAGGGTATTCTTCAGGGTTGCTGTCACCTAAAATTGTAAGGGTAGAGGCTTGTAATTCTACAGCTTGCCCTTTGCCTTGACTTTCCACCAACTTACCTTTTACTTCAATAGCCGCTCCTGTAGTGATGCGTTTGAGTAGTTCAGGGTCGGTATTTTCAAAATCTACTACCACTTGCAAGTTCTCAATAGTAGAACCATCGTTCAAGGCAATAAACCGATTGCTACGGAAAGTGCGCACCCAACCTTTAAGGGTAATTTCCCCTTGTATGTTTTTTCCGTCTTGTAATAATTGTTTGATAGAATACATAACGTGTCTTATTTCTTATCTAATTCCGTCGGCAAAAGTAATAACTTTTCTATAAATAGCAAAGAACTTAGGCTAATTCCCTATTTGTTTTTTCACTTTTTCTTTGCTGTATAAATTCTTTGTTGTATATTTGTGGCGATAAATGAAGAAGTAATTATTGTTTAATAAAGATGGAAGAATTCAAACAAAACGCCCCAAACGACTGGTCGTTTATTCACAATAGACAATATAATGAAAACAACCTAAATAATAACCCTATAGGTCTGGTGGGGTTCATAGCTTCTGTAGTAGCAATATTTCTGGTGATACTCCCTATAATCAATATCATTATATGGCTCACCGGCTTGATATTGTCCATTATCGGAATGAGCAAGAAACCTAAAACATTAGCCGTTGCAGGACTTATTATTTCAGGAGTAACGCTGTTAGTGCTTATAGCCGTTGTTGCAGGTATCGTGTTCTTAGCTAGCATTTCCGAGTAGGTGCTCTCTCTTTCACCTTTTATTTCTTACCTTTCCCCTAACTAAAACTGGAAGTAAATAAATGGCTGAATGTCGGTAGAATAAGCCTGATAGCAAATAAGTACTACTACTAAGACTACTGCCACTTTCACAGCGTAGTGGCTCTCAGCAAACACGTGTTCTATATAGTCTTTCCAACGCTGAGGTAACCAATGTGTAATATAACCTATGAGGATAATTCCCAAAGAGATATTGTTATGCCTAATCACTTCAGTAGCGGTGTCCCAACTCATATTGTTTGCCACTTGTGCAAACCATAAGTTCACGCTCTCCATATCATTACCTCTGAAGAAGATGCGGGTAAAGGTAATAAAAGCAAACGTAAAGGCTATTTTCCAAGCACGAGCTATCCATAAAGTGCTGTTTTCATAGGGGCTCACCTTCCGCCAGTACTTGTAGGCTATCACTCCCAAACCGTTCAATCCTCCCCATATAGCAAACTTCCACGCCGCACCGTGCCACAATCCCCCTATGAGCATCGTAAGCATAATATTGATGTTAGTAGTGAGGTAACGCTCAAAAGGCTTGTAATAAAAAGCTACTACTGCACCCGCTATCAGCAATCCTCCTGTGATAAAAGTAAAGGCGAGATTATCAATCGCTACCACCAATATCACTACAAAAAGCAACGAGAATACAAATGTGCCTAAGGTGCTATTGCGGTTTCCTCCTAACGGAATGTACAAATAGTCCTTCAACCAAGTAGAAAGCGAGATGTGCCAACGTTTCCAAAAGTCACCACAGTTCAAAGCCTTATAAGGTGAATTGAAGTTTACAGGCAAATGGAAGCCCATCAGTAGTGCTACCCCTATGGCAATATCGGTATAACCTGAAAAATCACCGTATATTTGCAGTGAGTAACCTATCAGTGCTAACAGGTTAGAAAAGCCCGAGTGCATTTCAGGAGCATCAAATACCTTGTCTAAAAAGTGCAGCGCAATAAAATCAGCGAATATCATCTTCTTGATAAGTCCTTTGAGGATAAGGAATATCGCTTTGTTAAACTCTTCTTTGCTAATCTCTGTTTTCTTGAGAATCTGAGGTACAAACTCCTCAGCGCGTACAATAGGACCCGCTACAAGCTGTGGGAAGAAACTCACATAAAAACCAAAGTCTAATATCGATTTCAGCGGTGCAACCTTTCTGCGGTAAATATCTACGGTATAGCTAATCGTTTGGAAAGTGTAGAATGATATACCTACGGGCAATATAATTTTATCAACTGAAAAGTATCCGTTATAGTCAAATCCATTTGCCCAATAGGCTAAATAGTTAAAAGTTTCGTGGTGCGTGTGAAACAGGGCGTTATAAGTGTCAGTGAAAAAATAAGCGTATTTAAAATAGCTAAGCACCAATAAGTTCAAACAAACGCTAATAGTAACCCCTATTTTGCGCTTGCGTTCTTCCTGCTGATTATAAATGTAATGCCCTAAATAAAAGTCAGTAACCGTACTGAAAAGTAACAACAATACAAAAAGTCCACTCGCCTTGTAGTAAAAGTAGAAGCTGGCAAGTAGTAAAAACAAGTTGCGCACGTGCTTGCGCTTATAAATGAGCACAAATACCGCATACACCAATGCAAAGAATATCCAAAAGTCTATCCGCACAAAGGTAAGTGGGTGAGCCGATTCAAAGGTAAAGAAATTTTTAAAGAAATCTATCATAGCTATTATTCCACCGTGGCAAGGTCTTTATGTAGGCATTGGTAAAACACTTCCGATATAAGTTTTGTCCCTTGGGGCGTAAAGTGCACGTAATCTGAGGCTGCCATTCCTTTCTTCACCCACGCTGTCATCGAGTTCTCTCCTCCCATTGCTTCAAAGATACTAAAATATGCAATACCATTCTTCAGCGCTTGTTCCTTCATCAGCTCGTTCATTTTCGGTACAAAGGGGTAAGTGATGAGTTGTCCGTTATGTGAGGTCGTCATATCTCCAGGGCCTAAGAGTATAAACATAGCATTAGGGTTCGCTCGCTTTACCCACTTAATATTGAATATCAGCGTGTTTACATACTCCTGTAGCTGTTGGTCTGTCTTCATATAGGGGATTGTATTGCCCCCATACTGAAAAATGAATACATCAGGCTTCCGGTCAGTACTCATCTGCCTAAAGTGCTCGTAATTCATACGCGTGAATATGCGTCCTGCTTCCCCACGCATCGCTACGTTGTCCATTCGTACTCCCGAACGCGCATCAAGAGTAACCCCATAAAAATCCGGACTTATCTTGCCTTCCAATTCCACTTTTAGCTCCTTAGGGGTCGAAGCAAAATTAAGCCTATAATTGTGGTATTTGCCATCAGCGATGAGGGTATCTATCTTTAAGATATTTCCGCCCTGATATACCCTTATCTTCACTTTTGCCATCGCATTCCCATAATGCAACCCAAACCGTGTGTAGTTCCTCAGGCGTGCATACGATTTATCCGAAGGCTTAATGGTAAAGCTCGCTTTGGCTACAGGTAAGGCGGTAGTATCGGCAACATTGCTTACATAATTGGTAAAACGTGAGAAGGTCGAGAACAAACCGTATTTATCGTGGGCTACGGTCTTGCGCTGTTTGCGGTCGAAGAAGGCGTAACGCGTCCAGTTAGCCGAAGCTATAATATCCACACTGTTCTGGCTGTACACCACTTTTATAGGGATAAAACCCGGTCCTCCACCAGTATATGCCAATTGCAACCGGTTGCGTACATAGCCAGTGATGCGGTCACCTTCTATTTGCGAATCACCATAATGCACTATTTGGCAGGTAGGCTGGCACAGTTTCTCTTTAAGTCTCTTGATGTAATCCGTATGATTCCCTGGGTAATATATCTTTCCCTCTATATTAGTTTCCGAAGTTTGTACCGTGTCCTTAGCAATAGTGCCCTTTTGTGCTAAGTTTTCTGTCTTTTCGTCTACAATAGTTTTAGTATCTTTAATAAGTTCGTCTACCTTACTGTTTTCTTCTTCTCCTTTGAAGAGCATTCCCAATATATCAGGGGTCGGATAGCGTAACATCGCGTCACCAAACACTATACCCTCCCGCACCATTCCTTTGGCGGTGGTGTGATAACTGCTGAAAAGAGTCATTGCAAAGAGGGCTACCAGCACTCCCACAATAAAGAGTAAGATTTTTTTAGGTTGCATAACTTAACTCATTAAAGATTCCCACTCGGTCATTAAATCCTCCAACTGTTGTTTTTTCTGTTCGTATTCCTTGTAAAAAGCGTCTTCCTGTACACCTTGTCCCATCTGCTCATTCATCGCTTTGAGCTCCTGTTCAAGGTCGGTAATATTGCGCTCTATCTTGCTAAGCTTATTTTGTGCAGCTTTTTGTTGTTTCTGCTGTTCAAACGAAAGTTTTTCTTCTTTCTGTGGTTCTTTTTCTACCTGCACAACAGCGTTCTTGCTCTGCTGTTCTATCTCTCTAAAATTAACGGCAGCACGCTGTTCTAAGAAGAAATCGATGTCCCCAAGATATTCTTTCAAATGCTTGTGCTTAAACTCGTATACCTTATCAGTAAGCCCTTGCAAGAAATCGCGGTCGTGCGATACAATAATAAGCGTCCCCTCAAACTGCTGTAAAGCTTGCTTCAGTACGTTTTTCGATTTGATATCCAAGTGGTTCGTGGGCTCGTCCATTACCATTACGTTAAAGTCCGAAAGGAGCATCTTCGCCAATGCCAAACGGTTGCGCTCCCCTCCCGAAAGCACTTTCACTTTCTTGTCTACCTCATCACCACGGAAGAGAAAAGCCCCAAGTATATCCCGTATTTTAGTGCGATTGCTGTCGTTAGCCGCATTGAACATCGTATCAAGCACCGTGAGTTCGCCATCCAAGTAGTCGGCTTGGTTCTGAGCAAAATAAGCCAACTGTACATTGTGCCCCAGCTTGATAGTCCCTTCATAGGGTATTTCGCCCACTATCATCTTGGCGAGGGTCGTTTTCCCCTGTCCGTTTTGTCCTACAAAAGCCACTTTACTCCCTCGTTCTATAAGCAAACTCACGTGGCTGAGCACCTCTTTTTCACCATAACTTTTCGATACATCGTCTATCTCTAAAACCACCTTCCCTGGCGTTACCGATACAGGAAAACGTACGCTCATCACTGCGTTGTCTTCCTCGTCTACCTCTATCCGCTCTATCTTGTCTAACTTTTTGATAAGCGACTGTGCCATTGAAGCTTTAGAGGCTTTAGCACGGAATTTCTCAATCAGCTTTTCAGTGTGTTGTATCTTCTTCTCTTGGTTCTTTTGTGAGGCGAGTTGCAGTTCACGCATCTCTTTTCTCAGCTCCAAAAACTGAGTGTAAGGCTTCGGATAATCGTATATTTTGCCTACCGAAATCTCAATCGTCCGGTTGGTCACATTGTCCAAAAACATACGGTCGTGCGATACTATCACCACCGCCCCGCTATAAGTAGTCAAGAACTGTTCTAACCAAATAATCGACTCTATATCCAAGTGGTTCGTAGGCTCGTCCAATAGCAATATATCGTTGTTCTGCAAGAGTAGTTTAGCGAGTTCAATACGCATACGCCAACCGCCCGAAAAGCTGTCGGTGAGCTTGTCGAAATCACTGCGCTGAAAGCCCAACCCTAAGAGCACTTTTTCGGTCTCCCCTTGGTATTGGTAGCCCCCGATAAGGTCGAAACGGTGTGTGTAGTCGCTCAGTTTATCAAGCAAATCGTGGTACGTCTCGCTCTCGTAATCAGTGCGGGTTTCTATCTGGTGGTGAATGTCGTCCAGCTGGCGTTCAAGGGCTTTTATTTCGGTAAATGCCTGATAAGCTTCTTCCAAGATAGTACGCCCCTTCACAAAATCAATATCCTGTTTCAAGAAGCCGATGCGTATATCTTTATCGGTAGCAATGCCTCCGGTATCGGGTTTAAGTTCGCGTGAAAGCAATTTGAGCATCGTCGATTTCCCCGCTCCGTTCTTGCCAATAAGCCCCACACGGTCGCCCGCATTAAGCATAAAAGCAACATCCTCAAAGAGGTACTCGCCTTGAAAAGAAACAGATAGGTTGTGAACGTTCAGCATATGATATTCGTTATTTCGGGCGCAAAAGTACAAAACTATAAACAATTAGCAATAAATAACGCCTAATAATTAGCTTAAATCACTACAACCCTTCGCATTTTCCACACCTCACCTTCCCCCACCGCTCATTATTTCTTCATTCATCAGCCTCTCTTTCTCCGCTTTTCCTTCACCTTTCCGTCGCCACATTCCCCCCTTCCGTCCCCACACTCCCCCCTTTCCGCCACTACATCTCCCCCTTTGAAGGGGGGTAGGGGGGATGTTTCATTATTTTTCCCGTCGCCACATTCCCCCCTTTTCGTCGCCACACTCCCCCTTTGAAGGAAGTCTGCGAGAGCAGAGTATGTGAATAGGGGGGATGTTTTTATTATTTTTTCCGTCACCACACTCCCCCCTTTCGTCGCCACACTCCCCCTTTGGAGGGGGCTAGGGGGAGGTTTCAATCGTCTTTCCTTCGCTCTTGAGCCACTGATGAGCCACTCATCATTCGCCTTACCTCTGCCTTTCCGTCACCACATTCCCCCCTTTTCGTCGCCACACTCCCCCTTTGAAGGTTGTCCGCGAGAGCGGAGTAAGTGAATAGGGGGGATGTTTCATTATTTTCCCCGTCACTACATTCCCCCTTTCCGTCGCCACACTCCCCCCTTTGGAGGGGGCTAGGGGGAGGTTTCCATCGCATCTCCTCCTATTGCCTCTTCTCTTTCTTTCGCCTCGAAACCCTATTTTTGGCATTTTTAGCATTGTTGTATTATGGTATGAATCAATTACTTATATACCCTTTGTATAACAATCGTCCAAGATTCGTATAAGCTTCCTATAAGCTTTGTATAAGCTAACCATACCCTTCTTAGGGCTCATCTTTTATCTTTTACCTAAAAACTCCCTTCTCTTTTTCTCCGATATATTTCACTTCTTCCAATTCCCCATCGCCCGTGCGGCTCGCACTGCCTGTCGTGCTACGATCTCGCAACCCCGAATACTCTGAATTATCCGAAAAATCTGACTCTGTCCTATCAGTATTATTGGCATTATCAGTATTACTCGGTATTATTGGCATTTTTCAAATTTTCTCATTTCTAAATTTCTTAATTTGCTAATTATTTCCTACCTTTGCCCCCTCAAAGTATTTTTTTTATGCTTACTAGAGAACCTTTATACTATTTTTCTACTATACGAAAATGATTCAGAAATTCTTACTTAGCTGAAGATGTACATCAAGTGATTATCGGAATCGACTGTGATTACTTCGATGCTTATACTCATTCTTACGCCTCATTACAGACTTATTATCAGCAACAAACGCCCATCGCACCTTTTGCGGGACTCTTTGGGGTATTCGGCTATGAAGCAATTCATTTCTTTGAAAATATCCCCGCTCAAGAGCAAGCTCAATATGAGTTTCCCGCCTTTGTGTTTGCCAATGCCAAAGCCTATTTGCACTATTCAAAAGTAAATAAAGTCTATTCTTTCTACGGTGATGAAGCTCTGTATTTCAACTTTTTAGAAGAATCTCCCGCTGAGCCTTCAGCAACCGCCGAAACACCTTTTTACCATATCGTTACCAACCTCAGTGAAGAGCGCGCTCACTTCCATAAGGTGGTAGCAAAAGCTAAAGAATACCTGCGTGCAGGGGATATCTTTCAAGTAGTGCTCAGCGAACAATTGTGTTTAGAAAGCAATCTCAATTCGCTCAACTTCTATCAACTGCTGAGCACCGCCAATCCTTCCCCTTATATGTTTTTCTTCCCTACCCCTTATGGCGAGGTCGTAGGTTCCAGCCCCGAAATATTAGTTGAAATCAATTCCGATACCATATATATAGCCCCTATTGCAGGCACTCGTCCGCGTGGTAAAGATGCCAATGAAGATGCCCGTTTGGCACAAGAGCTCCTCACCGACCCTAAAGAATGTTCAGAACATCGAATGCTGGTTGATTTGGCACGCAATGATATAGGGCATTTTGCCGAAAAAGGCACCGTACAAGTGAAGAATATGATGCACATCAAGCAGCTGGAACACGTGATGCACATCGTAACTGATGTATACGGACGCAAACGCAAAGAAGTGTCGCTCTTTGAGGTCATAGGCGCAGTATTTCCCGCAGGCACCCTTAGTGGAGCCCCTAAAATACGAGCGATGGAAATCATCGCCGAACTCGAAACCTGCCGTCGCAACGTATATGGTGGGGGTATAGGCTTTTTGCACTTCAACGGCAATGTACAGTTGGCTATAGTGATACGCAGTGCTTTCTTTGAAAAGCTCGCTTTTGAAGAAATAGAACGCCCCCGTGTATTTATCCAAGCCGGCGCAGGTATCGTCTATGATTCTAACGAAGCAAGCGAATACGCCGAAATACAGCACAAACGCGCCTCAGTAATAGGAGTGTTTGAGAAGAATTGCATCCTAATTTCTAACTCCTAAACCCTATGATATTACTAATAGATAATTACGATTCATTTGTTTTTAACGTAGCACAGTACCTCAGCGAACTTACCGAGGAAGAAGTAAAAACCGTGCGCAATGACGAACTTACCCTTGCCGAGATACGAGCCCTCAAGCCCTCACGCATCGTGCTCTCACCAGGGCCTAAACACCCTAAAGATAGCGGTATCTGCTTAGAGATTTTAAAAGAAATTACCGATATACCTATCTTAGGCATTTGCTTGGGGCATCAGGCATTTGGCTTAATTCACGGTGCAACTATCAAGCGGTTGGAAGTGCCTTTGCACGGCAAGACTTCCGTGCTTACCGTTACCGAACCTCAGTCGGTCTTGTTTAAGGGCTTGCCACAGCAGTTTAATATAATGCGCTATCATTCACTCTATGTGGACAAGGACACTTTGCCTGAAGAATTGGCCGTAACGGCTATGTCCGATGATGGGGTCATTATGGCATTACAACACAAAACCAAGCCCTTTCACAGCATACAGTTTCACCCTGAATCGTTCTTTACCGAATACGGCAAGAACATTCTCAAGAACTTTATCGTAGGCACGCAAGCTCCTGAAATAATCAAGCATACCGAAGAAAAAGCCAAAGCCTACGCCAATGAGGTAATGAAAGCTGCTCTCAAGAAATTGCAAGACAATCAGCCCTTAGGGGATACCGACTTTAAAGAAATATGCGCCGTACTCCACCGCAAACAGTACGACATCGTACAGCTGGGAGCTCTCTTAGTGCTCATTAGCGAAAAGAGCTTATATCCCGAATCGCTTACTGCTTTTGTGCGCAATATCTTAGCCTATAGCACTACCTTTGCCGACCCAAGCCCTATGATCGACCTCTGTGGTACGGGCGGCGATGGACTCAAAACTATCAATATTTCCACCACAGTAGCCTTTATAGTAGCTGCTTTGGGGGTAAAAGTAGCCAAACACGGCAACAGGTCGGTTACCAGTCAGAGTGGTAGCACCGATGTGTTAGGCGAGCTGGGTATTACTATGGAAGCCAACCTAATGAAGCAGTTGGATAGTTTAGACAAAAACGGACTGGCATTCTTCCACGCACCTTTCTTCCATAACTTAGTAGGCGAAGTGCGCGAGGTGCGTCAGCGGTTAGGCATACGCACGGTATTTAATGTATTAGGACCTTTGTTGCACCCCAATACCAAACTGAAATACCAGTTGGTAGGCTTGTATCACGAACCTGTAATGCGCCTTTATGCCGAAACCCTACAGCTGTTGGGCAGAGAACACGCCTTAGTAGTGCGCGGCAACGACGGTTTGGATGAAATAAGCTTATGCGACGAAACCAAAATCGTAGAAGTAAAAGGCAAACAAATATTAGAGTACACCATAGCACCCGAGATGTTTGGCTTTAAGCGCGCTTTCCACGCTGATATACAAGGAGGCACACCCGCCGAGAACGCCGAGATATTGCGCCGTACCTTAAAAGGAGAAGAATGCGGAGCCAAAGCCGACATCGTAATCCTCAACGCTATGTTTGCCCTCTACACCGCCAATGTAGTACAACACCCTGCCGAAGCCAAACCGCTGATAGAAGAGGCTTTAAGGAGTGGCAAAGTATGGGAATATGTTAGCAAATTGACAAATTAGCAATTATTTTTATGGAAGATATTTTACAAAAAATCAAAGCACAACGCGAAATACAATTAGAACGTGAAATACTATCATTAGCACGCCCCTCGTTAGTAGAAGCCTTAGCCCAACCCGGCATTCGCATTATAGGCGAAATCAAACGTGCTTCCCCCTCAAAAGGACAAATAGCTACTGATAGTTTTGACCTCCTCAAGCAAGCCCAGCACTATGTTGATAACTGCGTAGCAGCCTTTTCTATCCTTACCGAAGAGGCTTATTTTAAAGGTGATAACGCTTTTATTCCACAAGTAGTGCAAGCATTCCCCACTATGCCTATTTTGCGCAAGGACTTTATTTATACCGCTTTTCAGATAGCCCATAGTATGAGTTTAGGTGCCTCAGCCATCTTGCTCATTGTGCGTATGCTGGAACAAGACGAACTCTTTTTCTTACATACCTTAGCCCTTACCTTGGGCTTAGAAGTATTGGTAGAAGTTCATAGTGAGGAGGAATTAGAACGCGCCCTCTGCATACCTGGTTTGCAGCTATTGGGTATCAATAACCGCAATTTGAATACCTTTGAGGTATCGCTACAAACAACTGAGCGACTGTTAAAAGCTATCCCTACCGACCTGCGTAAAGACCTACTTATCGTAAGTGAAAGCGGTTACCACAGCAAAGAAGATATAGAATATGCCGAGAGCTTAGGGGTTGATGCTTTGTTAATAGGAGAAGCCTTGATGAAGGGAGAGATATTTTAATGACGAGTTACGAGTTACGAATGAACACTCAACTAAAAATATGCGGTATCCGCTCACTTAGCGAGATACAAGAACTAAAACACTTACCTATTGACTATTTTGGCTGTATCTTTGCACCTAAAAGTCCGCTATATGTGAGTGTGGATTTGGCAAGCGAGATAGTAGCCGAAGCGCATTCAGTAGGCAAACAGGCAGTAGGGGTATTTGTAAATGCACCTTTGAAGGAAATACAACACATACAACAACTTACGAACATCGATATCATTCAGCTACACGGACAAGAAACGGCTGAGGATTGCCAAGCCTTGCACCAAGCGGGGGGTACCCTCTGGAAAGCCTTTTCAGTACACGATACTTTGCCCGATATTACTCCTTATTTGCCTTATATACAGTACCCTTTGTTTGATACCAAAGGTATAGCCGAAGGCGGTAATGGCACCCGCTTCCACTGGGAAATACTGAAAAACCTACCGCCTTACTCATACATTTTGGCTGGTGGCATTGAGGCAGCTCATATCCCCGAAGCCTTGTTGTACAAAACTGCTGTATTAGATGTGAACAGCAAAGTGGAACGCAATCACCGCAAAGACCGCGGACTTGTGGAAGAAATTATTAATAAATTAGCAAATTAGCAAATTAGCAAATGAATACAAACGCTTATTTCGGACAATTCGGGGGGCAATACGTGCCCGAAACCGCGATGTTCGCCCTGAACGAATTAGAATCCGCCTACTTAGAAGCCAAAACCGACCCTACCTTCCAAGAAGAACTCAACGACCTGCTCCGTAACTATGTAGGTCGCCCTACTCCTTTGTATCACGCCAAAAACCTAAGTAAACGCTATGGACACAATATTTATCTAAAGCGCGAAGACCTCAACCATACAGGGGCACATAAGATTAACAATGCACTGGGGCAGGTGCTCCTTGCCAAACGTATGGGCAAAAAGAAAGTAATTGCCGAAACTGGTGCTGGGCAACACGGGGTGGCAACGGCTACGGCAGCTGCCTTATTAGGCTTAGAATGTGATGTGTATATGGGAGCAGTAGATATGGAACGCCAAAAGCTAAATGTGTTCCGTATGGAGCTCTTAGGGGCTAAAGTGGTGGCTATTCACGACGGACTCAAAACCCTCAAAGAAGCTACTACTGCCGCAATACAATCGTGGGTGGCTGAGATTGAAACAGTGTTCTACGTCATAGGCTCGGCTGTAGGCCCTCACCCCTACCCTTCAATGGTGAAAGATTTCCAATCTATCATAGGTAATGAATGCCGTGAGCAACTCACTGCTTTAAACCTCCACGCCGACCACGTAATTGCTTGTGTAGGCGGTGGTAGCAACGCTATTGGTATTTTCTCTGGTTTCTTAAACGATACTACTACTCACCTTTACGGGGTAGAAGCGGGTGGTTATGGCATTGATACTGATATGCACGCCGCTACCCTCACTTTGGGCAAAGAAGGCATTATTCACGGAATGAAAACTTATGTGTTACAGGACAAGTACGGACAAATAAGTCCGGTGCACTCTATCTCGGCAGGGCTTGATTACCCAGGGGTAGGTCCGCAGCACGCTTACCTTTTTGAGAGCAAAAAAGCAACTTACGTGCCTATCACCGATACCGAAGCTATGGATGCCCTTGTGCGCACCACCCGTGCCGAAGGAATTATCCCTGCTATTGAGAGTGCTCACGCACTGGCGTATTTAGAGAAATTGTGCCCTACCTTGCCCCCTAACCAAACTATAGTGGTAAATGTATCGGGTAGAGGCGATAAGGATATGCACACTGTATTTTCAGTACTAAAAGGAGAAAAAAATGAAGAATAAAACTATAACAGACGTTTTTGCCGAAAAGAAGCACGTAAATATCGGCTATGTAGTAGCTGGTTACCCTACTACTGATTTTACTAAGGAGTTTCTCACTCAGTTAGACAACTCGGCTATTGACATATTAGAAATAGGTATCCCCTATTCCGACCCTTTAGCCGATGGCAAGCACATAGCCGAAGCTTCCTTTGCTACCTCACAAGCGGGCGTTACTACCGATGTGGTGTTTGACCTCCTCGCTTCGGTAAAAGAAAAAGTACACAAGCCTTTAGTGTTTTTGGTGTATTACAACCTCGTCTTTGCTTACGGATTGGAAGCCTTTATCAAAAAGAGTGCTGAAGTAGGTATTAAAGGTATGATTATCCCCGACCTTCCTTATGAAGAAGCTACTGAAGTCGCTGCCTTGCTCAACGCTCACAACATCGCTTTTATACCTTTGGTGAGCGTAACCTCAGGCGATCGCATTGAAAAAATAGCTTCCCTTGCCAAAGGTGGTTTTGTGTATGCGGTAGGTTCTTTGGGCGTTACGGGTAGCAAACAAGTAGATTTGGGCAGATTAGAGCAATTTATCACTGATATCCGCCAGCACACCTCCTTGCCTGTAGCCTTGGGCTTTGGCATCAAAACCAACAGTGATGTACAAACAATGCGCCACTATGCCGATGGCGTGATTGTAGGCACCAGCATCGTGATACTCACCCAAAACAATGATGTTGCTGCTACAATGCGAGAAATTGAGCAATTGTTCAAGTAACAGGTTAGGTTATAGTTGTTAAAAAATATACTAATTAGTTGTCAGATGAGTGATACTCCAACTCGTCTGACAACTAATTTTTCTAATTGTATATTGGCTAATTGATAAATTATTCATACCTTTGCCGGAAATTATACCTCTTACTTGTTATCTTTCAGCTAAATAAATGAATACTCTTAAACAATATAACACCGTTATTGAACAATGCCGTGCCCTCTTTATCAATAAGATGAAAGACTATGGTGCTGCTTGGCGTGTCTTACGCCTTCCGTCACTTACCGACCAGATTCTTATCAAAACACAACGCATACGTGGCTTACAAGAGAATGCTGTTCACAAGATTGACGAGGACGAAACTACTGAATTTATAGGCATTATCAATTACGCCTTAATGGCTCTTATACAAATTGATAAAGGAGTGGCTACCCAGCCTGACCTCAGTTTGGAGGAAGCTACCGCTCTCTACGATGCTAAAGTAGCCGAAACACGCGCCCTTATGGAAGCTAAAAACCACGACTATGGCGAAATATGGCGCGAAATGCGCGTCAGTTCTCTTACTGATATCATCCTTCAGAAGCTATTGCGCGTAAAACAGATTGAAGACAATAAAGGAAAAACATTGGTAAGCGAGGGAATTGATGCTAATTATCAAGATATGATAAACTATGCTGTCTTTGCACTCATTCACTTGAATAATCAACAATAACAACTAAATAACAACTTATTATATGAAATATCTTACTCAACTTTGTCGTATATTAGTAGGCATTACTTTTATCATCAGTGGAATGATAAAACTCAATGACCCTATGGGCTTTTCATTTAAATTAGAGGACTATTTTGCTCCCGATGTGCTCAATATGCCCTTTTTTGTGCCATACACTTTAGCTTTTGCTATCTTTGTATGTGTTTTTGAAGTAGTTTTAGGTGTAACGCTATTGGTTGGCTATAAAAAGAAGCTCACTCTATGGCTTTTGCTCGCAATGTTGGTGTTTTTTGGATTCCTTACCTTCTATTCAGCCTATTTTAATAAGGTAACCGATTGCGGTTGCTTTGGTGACGCTATCAAATTTACTCCTTGGCAATCATTTACGAAAGATTTGGTACTGCTCGCTCTCACTTTGGTCGTTTTCTTCGGGCAGAAATACGTACAACCTATTACTAAGGGCAATTTACCTTTGGTGATTACTGTACTCTCTGAGCTTTTCTGTATAGGCTTTGTTTATTACGTCTATAATCACTTACCTGTGAAAGATTTTCGTCCTTATAAAATAGGGGCAAATATCCCTGAGGGAATGAAAACTCCAGAAGGTAAAATCATTTATCATTGGACGGTAAAAATGGACGGTAAAGAACAAACTATAACCAATGACGGACAAGTACCGAAAGATTCTAAAGGTGAATTTGCTAAAGACATCATAAAGGTAGAAAATGAAGTACCACAAGCTCCTATGCACGATTTCTACATCTGGAATAAAGATGGAGAAGACTTCCTCGAAGAGTTTATCCATAAAGACAAATTGCTATTAGTCATTGCTTATCGCCTCGACCGTACTAACCAAGACGCTTTCAAAACTATTAAAACAGTCACTGATAAAGCAATGAAAAACGGCTATACCGTAGTAGGTCTTACCTCGCAAATGGACAAAGCACCTTATATCGTAAAAAAATACGAACTCAATTTCGACTTCTATTATAACGATGGCACTACTTTGAAGACGATGATACGTTCTAACCCTGGTCTTATACAGCTTTCAAAAGGTACTATTATCGATAAGAAACATTATAACGACAGTGAAAAACTATCAATTGACAAGTAATAATTATGTCTTTTACCTTTTACCTCTTATCTCTTACCTAAAAACGTGTGGCGTGAAGTAAATACCGATTATCAAAACTACTTGCGATTACAACGAGGCTTATCGCAAAATACCATAGTGTCTTATGGGCTCGATATTGAGAAACTCATAACGTATTTACAGAAATACAATATCACTGAAACCCCCGATACTATTCAGGTAGATACTTTACGCCAGTTCGTATACGATGTTTCTAAAGAACTCAACGCACGTTCACAAGCTCGGCTCATATCTGCTTTAAAAAGCTTTTTTAAATTTATGATTTCTGAAAAAGGGCGTGAAGACTTCCCTATGAGCCTTATTGATACCCCAAAAATAGGTGTAAAACTCCCCGATACACTTTCCTTACAAGAAATAGATGCTATGCTCGCCTCTATAGACCTCAGCACAGAAGAAGGGCACAGAAATAAAGCAATCATAGAAACTCTTTACGGTTGTGGGTTGCGAGTATCCGAATTAGTTTCTCTGCGCTTATCCGATTTGTTTTTTGAAGAAGATTTTATTAGGGTGATGGGAAAAGGTAGCAAGCAACGCTTAGTGCCTATTGAAAGTTATACGCAGAAACAAATTAATAATTATATCACTAATCAACGCAGGCTACTCAAGATTGCCAAAGGGCACGAAGACTATGTGTTTCTGAACAGAAGAGGCAAACAGCTTACCCGAGCAATGATATTTACCATTGTAAGACAAGTCGCTGAAAATATAGGACTACAGAAGACCATTAGCCCACACACCTTCAGACACTCATTTGCCACGCACCTATTAGAGAATGGCGCAAACCTACGCGCTATACAGATGATGTTAGGGCACGAAAATATCACCACCACAGAAATATACGTACACGTAGAGAAGTCATATTTGAGGGAAGCTTTGGTGAAATACCACCCACGCCAGAAGATGAGCTTTACCCAATAGCCCATTACTTCATCACTCTATTTACAAATGAGTGAAGCTCCACCTTGTTAGCGTTTATAGTTAGAGATCTTCAAAGTCAAGGCTACGGTAAGCACCATTACTATTGCTTACTTCTTCCAATCGCTCGCCGTAATAACTCTTTTTAAAGTCTTTTTGATGACGTTCGGAAATCACTTCCTCTCCTTTTTCATCAAAAACATAATTAGTCATCTCGTTTAAAATATCTTTAAACATTTCAAAATCCTCTTTGTACAGATAAATTTTGTGCTTTTTGTAATGAAAAGAACCATCATCGTGGGTGAATTTCTTACTTTCGGTGATAGTTAAGTAATAATCATTAGCGCGCGTTGCCCTTACATCAAAAAAATAAGTGCGTCTACCCGCTCTTAGGACTTTTGAGAAGATTTCTTCATTGTCCAAAAATTCTTTTTCTTCCATCGTTACGTACGTGTTTTTTAATTATTCTGACCGCAAAAGTCTTTAAAATTTGTAGGAAGCGCAAATATTTAATGCATTAATTTTATTATACTTGCTTTATTTTAGTATAATTTTAAGATTAAGAGACTGATAAGCCCTATTAAACTTAATTTTATCAAAAGAAAATGCTTCAAAGTCCATATAAATTAACTTCAGCACACAAAGCCTTTTGCTTCATCTATCCTTCCCCATTCGTTCGTCTTTTGTTCGTTCATCCTTCGTCTTTTGTTCGTTCATCCTTCGTCTTTCCTTCACATTTCCTTCATCTCTCTGTCGCTACATTCCCCCTCACTGAGGGGGCTAGGGGGAGGTTTCCTCCACCTTAGATTCGCTTTACTTTCATCTTTCAAACTAATAAACATTATTACCCCTATCTTGCTACCACTTCTCTCTTTTCAATTACAACCTCAAACGCTTCTTCTGGTTGCTCTTTCACGTATTGAATCTTCCGTATTTTAGTGATATAACTATGCTGGGCAATGGTGCGCTTCTCATCATCGGCAATCACCGATACAATTTCACGCTCGGGATAGGTGAGTAACAACAAGAAATCCAACTGTCCGTAATCATCGCCTATATGCAAAATGCGGGCTTTCGCAGGCAAGGAGTGCACCAACTGGTGGTACTCTTCGCGGTGCTGCTGGTAATCTTCTTTCACAGCGCGCACTACCCAATGCTCCTTGTACAAATAATTCAAGAACAACTTCTTTTTCAAGTAATCTACCCCTTCTAATCGTTGGCGCAAAGCGAGGAACTGCTCGCGGTAATAAGCGCCTATCTGTTTGGCACGTTCGCGTGGCGTGTTGCCAAATCGGGTATCATCAGGGGCGATAGGCTCGCCTACTGCTACCGTAATGGCACCGTCGTAAATAATGATATCGCCTTTGGGTTGCACTTCCGAAGTACCGTGAATATACACGGGTACGATAGGCGTTTGGAACTGTTCGGCTATCAAGAACGCCCCCTTGTGGAAGCGGTGTATTTGGTTGGTTTCAGAGCGTTTGCCCTCAGGGAAAATCACTACCGAAATGCCGCTTTGCAAGTTCTTCTCAAAGAGAGGCATTCCCTTTTCTATCCCTTCAGAAGCAGGAAAAAAGCCCATCGACTGTACGTAACGCCCAAACACTACCGACCTATACACCCAATCATTGACCATATAACTGATGCGATGGGTATAAAGCCCTATGGCTAAGGTGTCTAACCACGAGGTGTGATTGGCAATGACTACCGAAGGCGTTTGCAAATCAATATGATGAGGATTGAGCACTTTCTTGCGTACGAAAGGATTGGCATACAACACGGAAGTAGTGAGCGCACTAGCCAAACGGCGCAACCACAATGTACGCTTAGGCGTTAGCTTTACGAGTAACCAACCGAGATTGGAGAGAATGATAGACGATACTGCATAATAGGTAGTTAGTAATACCGACTGCAAAAGCAGACGCAAACTCACAGGAGAACGCCCTTTATCAGGTCGGCGGAAGATACAAAACTTAAATATGGTAGGGTAAAACACAAAAGTTATTACCAAAGCGGTGAAAATACCTATCACCGATACCGAAGCAATCGATTTTAGGGCAGGGTGTTTGGCGAAAATGAGCGTTCCAATAGCTAAAAAGGTAGTAATAGATGCTAAAAGTACTGATACTTTGTACACAGGGAGTTCATTTTTACCATCGGTATAGTCTTTTTGCAGCGCACAAGTCATAAAAATACTAAAATCAACCGAATGTCCCAGCACTAAGGTGCATACAATCATACTGAACACGTTGAACTCTATGCCAAAGAAATTCATCAGTGCCGAGGTAACCATTCCCGTTACCCCTATGGGAATGAGGGTAAGCAAGGCTAATTCTATACGCCTAAAGAACAACAACAAGATGAGGAAAATCGCAATAGACGAGTAGTTTACCAAGAGCAGTATATCGTCTTTGAGTTTGCCCAAAAAGGTTTCACTGAGGTTCTTGCGGTCGATGACGATAGTAGGCGTATGTTTTTCAACCGAATGAATAAAAGCATCGCGCTCCTCAGCAGTGATTTTCACCAGATTAGCAATCGTATAGAAACCGTCTTTTTCAGTGATAAAATCCTCTAACGGAATGGCTGAAAGGGCTTTATAAGTATCTAAATCGGTAATCACTTCAAAATCATCGGCGATGCTTTGATAGAAAGGCGCGTAGGTTTCTTCTTTAAAGCCAACCCCTTTGCCCAATGCAATGAGAGATTGTTGCAAATCAGCTTTTTTCGTAGCCCAAAAATCTTTCCATCGCGCTATGCGTGCTTGTTGTTCTTTTTGAGGCAACACAATCCCCCCGATAGAGCTAAACTGACGAATGCTGTCGTGCGCTTTGTAGCCTTGCAAAGTTTGGTAAAGCGTGTAATTGCGGGTGAGTGCCTCGTCCAACGAATTGCCATAAGCCGTGGCGTAAAGCGATTTGTATTCGCTATCGGTGATGTTTTCTAATTGATGTTGAGCTGCTTTATAGCGCTCGTTGATAAAGTTGATATTGGCAATATCGCCGTTGAAACGCACGTTCTGGAAGGTGAACACGCTCACAACAATCAGCGCTAAGCAAGCCCCTACCACCCATTTGTTGTGGTGAAATGGGTACGCCCCTACCCTATCCAAGAACGTTTTGCGCACCTCAATGGTGCGATTACCGCGGTAAAAATGAGGCACTAACACGAGCGACAACAGGGCAGAAACCATAATCCCCACAAAGGCAAACACGCCTAAATCCTGCATCACTTCGGAGTGTACAAACAGCAAGCAGAGGAACGAAATAGCGGTGGTGATACTGCTGAGCAATATAGGCGCCGTAACTGCGCGGTATAAGTCGGCAGTGTTTTTAGCCACCTTGTAATGGGTGAGAATATGCAGGGAATAGTCGATGGTAACCCCCAGCAGAACAGCCCCTAAGCTAATAGAAATCGCTGAAATACTGCCTTTGAGCACATAGAGGGTAGCCAAAGCGGTAAGCACCCCAAAAGCGGAAGGAATGAAAGCGATAAACGGAATGTATACACTGCGATAAAAGAACACTAATAGCAAATAGAGCGCTGATAGTGAGATGAGTACCGTAGTGAGAATATCTGTTTTGATTTGAGAAGCGTTGCTCACCGAGATAAAGGGAGCCCCGAAGAAATCGACAAGCGCTTTGCCTTGATACTGAGCGTTCAAGTGGTCTTGCAAAGCGTCTAAGCCCGCCACAAAAGCAGCGTTGTGTTCACTATCATTGCCATCGTATTTAGGGTTGATAAAGAAGAGAATATGTTGTTCGTCGTTTGTAGTGAGGAAGCCGTTAGCAATCTTAAAATCAGTACCTATGTTCAGTTCTTGGAGTTTGCGCAAGCCTCGAAAAGTGAGTCCGAAAGGGTCTTTGCGTATAAACTGCTGGGCTACCATACCCGCAGGAGTGAGCATCGTTTTATACTGACTTTCCACCATTGCGCGCAGGCTATCGGGGGCTAAACGGCGTTCCAAATAAGCGTAATCGTCATCGCTGAGAAATAGAGGCAAATGGTCATTTACGAATTGCCAAGTTTCATCTATTTCTTCCTCGTTCACAATGCCTTGAATGCCGGTGATATATTGCCCCATCGAAGTGTTGAGCGTATCGCGCAGGGTTTCGGCTACAGCTTGCATATCGGTGAGTGTCCCCCCCTGCTCAGCAGTAACCATCACCGAGATTTTATCGGCAAAATTGAGTTGTTTGAGCACTTTAGAAGTGAGGTTAGTCTTGTCGTTTTGAGGGAGTACTTTGGTAATATCCTCTTCAAAACGCAACTGACTCAAGCCGTAAATAGCAATGAGCGCCCACGCAGCAAAGAATGAGAAAGTCGCGAGCTTATGAGAGGTGATATATTGGTAAATTCTGTTTAACATCTGGCTTTATTTGAGGCACAAAAGTAGTGATTTCTGACAGAATAGGCAAATTTTAGTTGTAAAAGATAGCGTTAATAATGCCAATAATACTGATAATTAACTTTGGTAAAGTATGGGGGAATCAGATTTTTTGGATGAGTCAGATTTTTCGGGGGAACTTGAAAATGTGAGCTATACGAACAAGTGCGAGCTGTGTGGGCGGAGTAAAACTTTGGCAAAGGGTGTATGGACAACCTCCCCCTATTCACATACTCTGCTTTCGCAGACTTCCTCCAAAGGGGGAATTAGCGACGCAAAAGTGATGATTGGATCTTTTTTTCGGATAGGTCAGATTTTTCTGGAAATTCTCAGGTGCGAGCCACACGGGCAATGGAGAATTGGAAGAAATGAAAGATATCGGAAAGGAACGGAAGAAATTTTTTAGGTGAAAGATAAAAGATAAAAGGTGAAAAGGGTATGCCGAGCTTATACAAAGCTTATAGGAAGCTTATACGAATCTTGGACGATTGTTATACAATAGCTATGTAAAGAGTTGATTGTTAGTAGTTAATAGTTAAGGGAAAAATGCTGAAAACGGGGTTGCGAGGCGAAAGTAAAGAAAAGTAATGACGGATGACTATTTTTGAAAGGATTTAGACTGATGGACGAATCTAAAGACTAACTGCCAAATATTTCTTTTCGTCGATAAAATTGGGGTTTTCGTCGATAAAATTTGCAAACCTTTTCTTTATGCACTACCTTTGTCGCAGCTAAATGATAAAATGGTTATTAAGTATTAAATTGTAAAGAAGAGGGTGAGGCTCTTTCATTGTACTATCCCAACATTTTTCTTCACCTTCTTCTTTTCATTAAAAAAAAATGTGAGTTCGACGTAAGGATTCTAATATTTTAATCTCGCACAGATTTCACCGATTTCACGGATTGATATATCTATAAATTCAGTTAATTGTAAATTACTACACGGATTTCAGCAGTAAGCTGCTTGAATTTCACAGAATATGTAACAAAAGCGATTGTAAATCAATTTTATATATATATCGAACTGACGTTAAAAAAGTAAAGACTATGAAAAGAACTTTATACATATTACCACTCTTGCTATTTCCTTTGTTAGCAAGTGCGCAAACCAAACAATGGTCGCTTGCCGATTGTATCAACTACGCGGTGGCAAACAACATCACTGTGAAGAAAACAGAGCTCAATCAGCAGACCGCTGAAATCAACTACGCTCAGGCGAAAGACAACCGACTGCCTACGGTAAGTGGTTCGGCTTCAGCGAATCAGAATTACGGTTCGGCGATTAATCAGATTTCTAACGAAAGGGTATCGCGCCGTACTTTCTCCAATAACTTTGGGGTATCGGCTTCTGTGCCTTTGTATCAAGGCAACCGACTTACTCACCAAATAGACCGCACGCGCTTGGTGTTGGAACAGAACGAACTATACGTGCAAGAGGCTAAAAATAATATCACCTTGAGCGTATTGGAAGCCTACTTGCAAGCCCTGTACAGCTATGAAGGGATATCGGTAGCTAAGAACACCGCCTTATCATCGGCTGAGGAACTGAAGCAAGCACAGGGAAAGTTTGCTAATGGGTCTATCGCCAAACTGAACTTGGCTGAAATAGAAACGCGTCACGCTAATAATGAATACGCTATCATTCAGGCAGAAAACCAGTATGCTACTCGTGTACTTACCCTCAAGCAGCTACTTGAACTTCCTCCTAATGCCGACTTTGCTATTGCGCTCGACCTTCCCGCTGACGATGAAACGGCTATTATCCCCAACAAGGATGTGGTATTTGCTGAAGCCAAACAGCAGTTGCCGAACCTTAAAATCTACCAAACCCAACAGCAAATCGCCGAAAAAGACATCAAAATTGCTAAATCGGGGTACCTTCCCAGCCTAAGTCTGCAAGCGGGCTTGAACACGGGTTATTCTAACCTGAACGATTTGAGCTATCGCACCCAGTTGGACAGCAATTTTGGTCAGACGATAGGGGCGAGCTTGAATATTCCTATCTTTTCACAGTTTAAGAACAAGAACAATGTGAAACTCGCTAAGGTAACCCAACAGCAAGCGCATTTAGACGAGCAACAGGCTGAAAAAGACCTATATGCCAAAATAGAAACCGCTTGGCAGAACGCCACCACTCACCAAGCCCAGCAAGCTGCCTCACGCACGGCACGTGATAACGCCAAACTCGCTTATGACTTAGCCGTGAAGAAACACGAGTTCGGCGGACTCACGAATACGGAACTCCTCGTGAGTGAAAACGCTTACCTGAACGCTGAACAAACTTACTTGCAGAACAAGTATATGCAGGCGCTGTACGTGCAGTTGCTGAATTTTTATCAAGGAAATCTTGTGACATTACCTTAAACATCCCCCCGTCCCCCTTCAAAGGGGGAGACGCGATGGTTATCATACACGAAGAGTATATTTCTCAATGAGACAATGAGATAACTAAATATAGGAATCTTTTTTGAATTAAAAACATCCCCCCGACTCACTTACTCGGCAGTTGCCGACAACCCTTAAAAGGGGGAGATGCGATGGTCATCATACACGAATGTTATACACGAAGAGTATAATTCTCAATGAAACAATAAAATAACTATATAGAACAATATTCTATCACGTATATCCGTCGCTTTTGCGTCAATCATATTAAAATCAACTCATTTATGCCAAACAAAATTATACCATACAATCCTAATCTAAAAGATTTTGTAAAATATTTACGAACTCATAGTACACCCAGTGAAATAACACTTTGGAATCATATTAGAAAAAATATTTTAGGAGTAGAGTTTCATCGGCAAGTACCTATCTTGCAGTATATAGTTGATTTCTATTGTCACGAATTAGCTTTAGCAATTGAAGTAGACGGCAATATACACGATTATAACTTTTTGGAAGATGCTCAACGACAAGAAGCTATAGAAAAATATGGAGTAACATTTGTTCGTTTTTCAAATGAAGAAATAAACAATAATCTTTTTGGAGTGATTGCTACTTTAGAAAAAATTATTAGCACATTGAGAGAGGAAAGAATAGAGGAAGATTCTGATAACATCCCCCCAGCCCCCCTCAAGGGGGAGATGCGAAGGTCATTATACACGAAGAGTATAATTCTCAATGAGACAATAAAATAACTATGAGAAAATCTTTTTGAGTCACTTTTAGATTCTGTTTTTCCATTGCTTTTGCGTCACATCTCCCCCCTTGAGGGAAGTCAGCGAGCTGGCGTAGCTGAGTATGTGAGGGGGAATGTTTTAATACAACTTACTAAATTAAAAGAACTTATAATGAAAAAGAACATCAAGAAAATCATCATTATCGCTCTAATCGCCATAGTTTCTTATGGTGCTTACCACTTCTTTATGAAGGAAAAACCTGCTATGATCACCTTGCAAACCGATAAGGTTACCGAAGGCGATGTTACTACCGAAGTAACTGCTACGGGTAGCGTACAGCCGGTAGACGAGGTGGAAGTAGGTACCCAAGTATCGGGCTTGGTAAGCAAAATCTATGTGGATTACAACAGTCAGGTGAAAAAAGGACAGCTATTAGCTGAGCTCGACAAGACCAATCTACAAGAAATGGTAGTGAACGCAACGGCTAATTACAATTCGGCATTGAATGAGTTGAATTATTATCGCCAAAATTACGAGCGCCAACAGAAAATGTACAACGCTCAAGTGATTAGTCAGCAGGATTATGAGCAGGCGTTGTATCAGTTCAACAATGCGAAGACCAATGTAGCACAACGCCTTACCAGTCTGAATCAGGCGAAAACGAATTTAGGGTATGCCAATATCTATTCGCCTATTGATGGGATTATCCTCAGCAAAGAAGTAGAGGAAGGACAAACGGTAGCCGCCTCGATGAGTGCCCCTACGCTCTTCAAAATAGCGAAGGACATCAAGCGTATGCAGGTGGAAGTGAATGTTGATGAGGCCGATATAGGGCAGGTGAAAGTAGGGCAACGCGTGAGTTTTACGGTAGATGCCTACCCTCAAGAGGAATTTGCTGGCAAGGTAACCCAAGTGCGCCTATCGCCTACCACCAGCCAGAATGTAGTAACTTACACCGTGATTGTAGAAGCCGAGAACCCCGATGAGAAACTCAAACCTGGGCTTACCGCTACCATTGCGATTTATACTAACGAGCTCAAAGGCGTTACCATAGTACCTGCTAAAGCTATCAACTTCAGTCCAGACAGAGACCTATTACTACAATATTACGCCCAAAAAGGTATCCAAGCGCAAACTCCTAAAGTAGCCCCTTCCCGCGGTAAAAACAAACACGTGTGGGTAGTAAATCCTGACGGCAGTATCAGTCAGCAAGCGATTACTATAGGTAGTAACGACGGTATCAACGTGCAGGTAATCAGTGGGGTAACCGCAGGTACCGAGGTTGCCACTTCCCTCAGCAGTATGAACCCCCAAGTGCGCGAAAAGAAAGGTAATGACGACAGTAGCAGTCCGTTTATGCCCAAACGCCCACGCCGTGATAACTCTAAAGCTAAATAAATGAAAAAAGCAATCATCGACATACGCGATATGAAACGCGAGTTCAAGATGGGCAACGAAATAGTACACGCCCTGAAGGGTATCAACCTCAGCATTCACGAGGGCGAGTTCGTAACCATTATGGGACCCAGTGGGTCGGGTAAATCGACCTTGCTCAACATTCTGGGCTGCTTAGACCGACCTACTTCGGGCGACTACCTCTTGGACGGCATTTCGGTAAAAGATATGAGCAAGAACGAATTGGCAACGGTGCGCAATACCAAGATAGGATTCATCTTCCAGTCGTACAACCTCTTAGCGCGCACCTCAGCCATTGAGAACGTAGAGCTCCCCCTGATGTACAACCCCAAAATCTCGGCTAAAGAACGCCGCGAGCGCGCCATTGAAGCCCTGATAAGCGTAGGGCTCGAAAGCCGACTCAACCACTTACCCAGCGAGCTATCGGGCGGACAGCAGCAGCGGGTAGCCATTGCGCGTTCGTTAGTAAATCACCCCGTTATACTCCTTGCCGACGAGGCTACGGGTAACCTCGATACCAAAACCTCATACGAGGTAATGGAGCTTTTCCAACGCCTGAACGACCAAGGCAGCACCATAGGTTTTGTAACCCACGAGAACGATATTGCCCTCTTTAGCAAACGCACTGTAGTACTCAAGGATGGGCATATCATCAGTGATAAAGCGGTAGAGAACAGACTGAATGCCAAAGAAGAACTGGCACAATTACGAAATACGAATGACGAGTGACGGAGTGAGCCACACGAGCAGTCGTAGCACGACAGGCAAATGATAAAGTTTGAACGAACAAAAGACGAACAAAAGACGAAGGTAAGACGAAGGTAAGACGAAGAAAAGTTAGAAAAAATCAGTATCTTTACTCACCATTAGTGCGTTTCTTGTAGCTCGTGTCCAATTCGAAAAAACTAATTAAGAATATGATTAGAACAGATAAAATTGCTGAAGCAAATACGCTCCTTAAAAAGTTTCTTTGGCTTGATTTGTTTATTGTAAGTTTTGACGAGAGAGAAATAATACTATTTGGCACTATGGATTCATCTTTTGGGAAACAAGTAGAAATAATATTGATAGATGTTTGCTATATAGATATGCCTACTGTATGGAAATTGGATTTGACATCAGAAAATCCAATACTATTTACGGCTCAAAATGAAATGAATGAGATATCTATAAATAGATTTCTCGACAATAACAATGGTAAGGGAAATTTATTCACTTTTACTGCTGAAGGCTTTAATAATGAAACTAAGTATCATATTGTGGCAGATAGTTTTGAATTACATCTTTTGAGTTATGACAGTTATTTCACTTGGGAAACAAATATGTAGCACTTATTTTGATATGCAACCATTGTAAGAAAATAAAACAAGGATTGTAACAATTTTGCGAACCCTTGTAAGAAGATTTGCTCACTAAAAACAAGTGCCGTAATTTTGCATTGTAATATAAAAATAAAACCTTATAAAAGAATCATTCTAATTGTTAATCAGATTCATCAGACTTGTCGGACTGCTTTGACACCTAAGACCTAAACAATAATGAACATACAAAACCTTTTTAAAATAGCGTGGCGCGCCCTGCTGCTGAACAAAACAAGGGCTATGCTTACAATGCTGGGCATCATCATTGGCGTGGGCTCAGTAATTACAATGCTTGCCATTGGCGAGGGCTCTAAAAAGAGTATCAAAGAGAATATCTCTAAAATGGGTACCAATATGCTTAATATCCGTCCCGGTGCGGGTATGATGGGCGGTGTGCGTATGAGTATGAGCGATATGCAATCGCTCAAAATGACGGACTACGAAGCCCTGAAGAAAGAGGGTACACTGCTCAAATACGTATCGCCTGTGGTAAGTGGCAACGGACAGAGCATCGCAGGGGGCAACAACTGGCCTACCTCTATCTACGGCGTGAATACCGAATACCTGCCCATACGCGAGTGGGGCGTGGCGGAAGGTAGTATGTTTGGCGAAGATGAGATTACTAACTTCTCCAAAGTAGCTGTGATAGGGCAAACGGTAGCTAAGAACCTCTTCCCCAATGGTGAGAACCCTATTGGGCAGACCATACGCTTTAAAAACATTCCCTTTAAAGTGATAGGGATACTTACCAAAAAAGGCGAAAGCAATTTTGGGCAAGACCAAGACGATGTGATTATCGCTCCTTATACCACCGTGCAGAAGCGTATTTTGGCGCAAACGCACTTGCAGAGCATTGTGGCTTCGGTGATTGATGAAAACCAGTCGGACAATGCGGTGAACCAAGTGAAGAAGATTTTGGAGCGCACGCACAACTTAGGGGCTAATGATGCTAATGATTTTAATGTGTTTTCGCAACAAGAGCTGATAAGCACTTTTAGCTCGACCAGCGAAATGCTTACTGTGCTATTGGTAGCCATTGCCAGTATCTCGCTCATTGTAGGCGGGATAGGCATTATGAACATAATGTACGTGTCGGTAAAAGAGCGCACCAAAGAGATAGGCTTGCGTATGGCTATCGGGGCTAAGGGCAAGGACATCTTGGCGCAGTTCCTTATTGAGTCGGTGCTGATTAGTATTACGGGGGGCGTGTTGGGTGTCGTTATCGGCTTGTTGGCAACGGTAGTAGTATCGGTATTTATAGGCTGGCCAGTGAGTATCACCTTGTATTCTATTGTGATTTCGTTCTTAGTATGTACCATCACGGGGGTGTTCTTCGGTTGGTACCCTGCCCGCAAAGCTGCCGACTTAGAACCTATTAGTGCCCTCAGATATGAATAGTGCGAGCCGCACAGGCAATTATTTAGCAAGAATGAAATTGAAGTGTAATAATATTAATTTGAAATATGAGCATAACTTTACCTCCTTATACTACAGCCAAGAACCTAAAAGAATGTATCGCGGTTGTTAAAGAAGTATTAGACAGCAAAGCTATTACTGTTAGTGATCAGCAGTGGCAAGATGTTACTTTGGAAGTGATGAGTATTGCCTATGCCAAAGGGGGAGATTATTCACCCCAAACTATTAAGAGTTTTGCAGAATCTTACCTCTTACCTAAATTAAAATGAAGTATTTAACCCACATAGTTTCTTGGGCAGTGGTCTTTATAATGCCTGCCCTTATCTTTATTTCCGAAGGCAATCACCGCTTTCAGGAAGCACTGTACCGTTCGGTCACGGCACTGCCTTTCTTGATGTTGCTGTTCTACGCTTGTTACTATTGGCTGATTGATAAGCTATGGTTTAGGAAACAGCATATTGCCTTTGTGCTGAGTGTGGTGGGGCTTATTGTGTGTGTGTCGTACGCCAAATACGAGCTGTACCTTTTGTTCGACATTCACAAAGGCAAACACCGTCCGCCACCATTTCACGCTTTTATCTATTTTGATTTTCTTACCAACCTGCTGCCTGTGGTGTTTGCGGTAGCGATACGCTATGCCCAGCGCAGTTTTAGTTTGGAAATTGCCCAAAAAGAAGCCGAAGCTGCCAAACTACAAGCCGACTTAGAGCAGCTGAAATACCAACTGCAACCCCATTTTTTCTTCAATGCGCTGAACAACATCTATTCGCTTATAGAGTTTAACCCACAAAAAGCGCAACAGAGCGTACATAACCTCAGCAAGCTGATGCGCCATTTTATGCAGAAAGGCAATGAGAAGGAAATCACCCTTGCGGAGGAACTTGCTTTTCTGAACCAATACATTGAGCTGATGCAGTTGCGCCTTACCGATAAAACTGTGGTTGTGGTAGATTTCCCCAAAGAAATTTCCCCGTTAAAGGTTGCCCCTTTGCTGTTTATCAGCTTGGTGGAGAATGCTTTTAAGTACGGTGTTTCGGCTACCGAAGCCACTACCCTTAGCTTTAGGCTGCACACTGAGGGCAATACTATTATTTTCCGCAGTGAAAATACGCTTATTGCTGCCCAAGAACACTTATACCGTTCGGGCATTGGGATTGACAATTTGAAGAAGCGTTTGGCGTTGCTATACCCTGAGCGACATAAGTACGTAATAGAAGAGCGAGAGGGGAAATATATCGCACAATTAACAATTGACAATTGACAAAAAGGCTGTTCAAATAGAGATTTTTTACTATAATGATAGGCATTTATTATTATCAGCATTTTTGGTATTGGCTTCTATTATTCTAAAATTTAAAAAATCTATTAGTATAATAATTCTTCTTTGCAAAAAAGCCTTATCTTTGCACCGTAGAATTTTTAAAATAACAGTTATGAGTTTAAATACTTTAGGGCTTGATAAAGCCAAATTAGAAAAAGAAGTGAGCTTGCTAAATGTGTTACTTGCTAATTATCAAACATATTACCAAAACTTGCGCGGTGTACACTGGAATGTAAAAGGAAAACGTTTCTTTGAACTACACGTGAAATTCGAAGAGCTTTATAACACCGCACAAGAACAAGTCGATGAAATAGCTGAACGCATTCTTACCCTTGGTGGCGTACCTTTCCACACCCTCGAAAGCTATGTAAAACACGCTTCTGTACCTGTGGGGGAAAACATCTTCGATGACGATAAAACTGTACGTTTGATCATTGATACCATTAGCGCTCTATTACCTTTGGAGAGAGAATTGTTAGATTTTTCAGATGAAATAAATGATGAAGGAACTAACTCTCTTATGAGTGATTTCATCACTGGGCAAGAGAAAACCGTTTGGATGCTTAAAGCTTACCTTAACGAGGTGATTTAATATTGAATTTTTGATTAAATGGGAAAGAGGAATTGAGTATATTTCAGTCAGTTCCTCTTTCTTTTTGGCTAATTCATAATTATTCTCTATCTTTGCACAACTCTTTAACTTATAACTCATAACTAATGAAAAATCTAATTACATCTATTTTATTAATTGCAACTACTACCCTTACCGCTCAACATAAAACTCCTACCGATTGGGAACTCGCTGGACTAAAAGGTAAGGTGAAAACCCAGCGCAATATCCCTTATGAGGTCATTCCTCAAGGAAAATCTTTTGTGAAAGGCAATATTGACCGCGATTTGGATACCGTTGCCAAAATTGCTAACCTTGATAACCTCCAAAAGGATTTCAATTCCAAGGGATATCTCCACCAAATGCGATTTTTCTTTAACAACGGCGACCTGTACAGCCGTATGGAGTACTTTTACAATCCACAAGGGCAACTCTTTGAAACCCGCTACAATTCCGATAAAACGCTCTATGCCTATAACCCTCAAGGCTACCTGATTAAAGATGCTACCTATTCCCCAGGAGGCTTCCTCAAAACGCATTATAACTATCAGGTAGATGCCAATGGCAAAGTAACCAAAGAGGAAACTTTCCACGCCAATCAGTTGGAGTCATCAGCAGTCTATACGTATGACAAACAAGGGAATGCCGTAGAAACCCGCTATTACGATGCCGATGGCAACCTCTTCCAACGTGTAGAAAGCAAATACAACAAACAGAATCTTGTAGTGAGCAGTCGTGTTTTTGACAAAGAAGGCAAATTGGTAAGCACTGCTACTAAAAAATATAATGCTCAAGGTGATTGCATCAAGCTACAAGCTGAAACGAAATTACCTAAAAAACAAAAGAATGTAGCGACCTATACGTATGTATACGACCCTCAAGGCAATTGGACGTCTAAAACAACTTTCATTAACGGCGAAGCACGCCAGATTGTAGAACGCACCTTTACGTATTATGAATAAACCTCACTTTTTCGGCGTACGACACCTCTCTCCCTCGGCAGCTTACCATTTGATTGCGTTCTTAGAGACCCATAAACCTAAGTGTATCCTTATAGAAGGTCCCGCCGATGCCACTCCGCTGATGCCTCAACTCGCTCAGAAAGGGGTGAAACCGCCTGTGGCAATGTTGGGCTACACCACCGAGTTGCCTATCGAGACGGTGCTCTATCCGTTTGCCTCCTATGCTCCCGAATACCAAGCGATTTGCTGGGGAGTAAAGAAGAAAGCAACCCTGCGTTTCATCGACTTGCCTTCAGAAAATATGCTGAAACTACGCCAAGACCAACGCACTGAGGAAGAAGCCGAAAAAGCAAAAGAATTTTACCACTATCACAATACTCTCTACAAGCAAATAGCTGAAGAAGGAGGTGAAACCGATTACGAAGATTATTGGGAACGCCACTTTGAACACAATCTGAACAACGAGGCTTTTGCGCCTGTACTGGCTTTACAATCGGGTGAAATGCGCCAAATGGTGATAGATAGAGAATACCAAGAAGCACCCTTTGACTTCTCCTATAACCTCATTCGTGAGGCCTATATGAAGCGCGAGATAGAGAAGGCTTGTACCGAATTTAAACCTCAAGAAATTGTAGTAATTGTAGGAGCGTATCACTTAACAGGTATACAAAGTGCGCTCCCCGCAATGTCGGATAGCGAACTAAAGCAACTCCCCAAAACTACCTCCCAACTCACCCTGATGCCTTATTCGTATCTGCGCCTCAGCAGTCGTACGGGCTACGGAGCGGGCAATAACGCACCTTACTACTTTGAACTGATGTGGCAGGCAATGCAGGAGGATAGAATGGATGAACTCTCTGCGATCTATCTTACCAAAATAGCGAAAATCTTGCGCCAGCAAGGACAAAACGCTTCCTCCGCCAGTGTGATTGAGGCAGTGCGTTTGGCTAATACGCTTTCAGCGATGAAAGGCGGTACCTACCCCGTCCTTTCTGATTTGCACGATGCGGTCATCACTTGCTTTGGTGGTGGCGACCTCGCTACAGTAGCCGAAGCGATTAACAAGGTGGATATAGGCACGGCTATTGGAGCGTTGCCCGAAGGAGTGAGTCAGACCCCTGTGCAGGAGGATATGAACCAAGAACTGAAACGCCTCAAACTCATCAATTACAAATCGGTAGTAGCGCAAGACCTCACCCTCGACCTGCGCGAGAATCTCAAAGTAAAAACCAAAGAAGCTGCTTTCATCGACCTGAATCGCTCTACTTTCCTACACCGTTTGCAGGTGCTTGGCATTCACTTTGCCACCGAACAACGCATCGCACAAGATAAAGCTTCGTGGGCTGAAAAATGGGTATTACAGTGGACTCCTGAAGTGGAAATAGAAATTGTGGAAGCGAACCTCAAAGGCGAAACCCTCGAAATAGCTACCGCCTTTGTGCTCAAAGAACAACTCAATGAATCCACCGACCTGTCAATAGTAGCTAAAATCATTCGTCAGGCTTGCGAGTGTCAGCTCACGCATATCTTCAGTAATGCGCTCAGTACCCTGCAACGCCTCTTGGTGGATAGTAACAGTTTTGCCGAAACAGCTTTTGCAGCGCACGAACTCTCCACGCTCATACAGTACGGCGACCTGCGTCAGTTCAACCTCGAACCGCTAAAGCCTATCTTGCAACAACTTTTTTTGCGAGCTTCCTTATTGTTGATAGACGCTTCCTCTTGCGACGACAAAGCGTCCAAACCTATTGTAGAAGCGATCAATACGATGGAACTCATCGCCGATCAGCAATACGAATTGGTGGATACCGAAACGTGGCAAAAAGAACTCACCCACCTCGCGTGGCGCGATGATGTGAACACCAAACTCTCAGGCGTGGCTTTTGCTATTTTGTTAGAACACAATTTAGCTACTGAAGAAGAATGTGCTCGCGAAGTGTCGCGCCGCCTTTCAGCAGGTGTCCCCGCCGATTTGGGAGCCTCGTGGTTTGAAGGATTTTCAGGAAGAAATAGATATGCGCTTCTCTCGCGCACTGTGATATGGCAGGAGTTGGATAACTACGTACGCCAGTTAGATGAAGAACAGTTTATGCGCTCGGTAGTATTCTTGCGCCGTGCCTTTGCCGATTTTGAACCCAACCAGAAGAACAGCATTGCTGAGCTTTTGGGCGACCTTTGGGGTACAGGCAAAGAAGCCACCGCTGAACTCCTCCAAGAAGCCCTCACCGAAGAAGAAAATACCAAATTAGACGAACTCAACGACTTTGATTTTGACTTCTGATTTTTAGTAAATAGAAATTAGAAGATAGAAATTAGAAAAAAAGTATTACCTTTGCAGTCGTTATCAATAAAATTAGTTTATGAAAAAACGTACCATACTCAACCTACTCCTTATCCTTTTTGTAATCTCTTTCTTTGTAACTCCTTTAGGATATGAAAGTAAGATATTACTACAACGCATTTTTGCTGGCTCAGTAGAGATAATTCCAGCAGACAAAGCTCGCAAGATAGACTTCGATTGGCAACTGAAAGACCGCAATAACGTGCAGTTTAACTACTCGCAAACCGAAGGAAAGAAGCCTTCGTTTGTTTACTTCTTTTCGTCTTGGCGAGAAATCAGCGTAGCTGACCTTTATGCAGTAGAGAAACTCTACGACGCCTATAAGGATAAAGTAGATTTTTACATCATCACCAATGAGCTTCCCACTCCAGTAGATGAGATGATGCAAAAGCGTAACTTTCATTTCAAAGTGACTTATCTCATTATTGAAGCACCTAAGAAACCATTTGACCCTGAAAAGATTCCTGCGGGCTATATAGTAGATAAAAACGGCTATGTGCGGGCTCAGAAAGACGGTATTGCGCGATGGAATAGTGATGCAGTACATCAGTTGTTGGACAGTCTGACACAGTAGCTCAACTATAAGAGAACCCTATCTCTCAAACAGAAATAATTATAAAGATAGTATTTTAGATTGGATTTAAAGTACTATCTTTGCACGCTTATTAATTGTTAAGCGTTAATTGTTAATTGATAAAGATGGCTAAATATACAGAAGAAGAACTTAAAGAAGAGTTAGAAAACAGCGAGTACAAATACGGTTTTTACACTGATATAGAATCAGAAACCTTTCCCAAAGGTCTTAATGAAGAGGTGGTAATCGCACTTTCTAAAAAGAAAAACGAGCCCCAATGGATGACTGACTGGCGCTTGGAGGCTTTCCGTGCGTGGCAACAAATGGACGTTCCTCCGCATTGGGCGAACCTTAAGTTTGAAACACCCGACTTTCAAGATATTGCCTACTATTCGGCTCCTAAACAGAAACCTAAGCTCAACAGCCTTGACGAGGTAGACCCACAACTCTTGGATACATTCCAAAAACTAGGAATCTCTCTTGAAGAACAAAAGCGACTTGCAGGAGTAGAAGACAAAAAACCTGCCGTAGCAATGGATGTGGTAATGGACTCGGTGTCAGTAGCGACTACTTTCCAAAAGACGTTAGCTGAGCGAGGTATTATCTTCTGCTCAATCTCAGAAGCAATTCAAAAACACCCCGATTTGGTGCGTAAGTACCTCGGTACGGTTGTCCCTAAAACCGATAATTTCTACGCCGCATTGAACTCGGCTGTTTTCTCCGATGGCTCTTTTTGCTATGTGCCTAAAGGCGTGCGCTGCCCTATGGAACTCTCTACTTATTTCCGTATCAATCAGGCGGGAACAGGGCAGTTTGAGCGTACCCTCCTCATTGTAGATGAAGGGGCTTATGTGTCATATCTCGAAGGTTGTACCGCACCTCGTCGTGACGAAAACCAACTGCACGCTGCTGTGGTCGAACTCATCGCAATGGACAATGGCGAAATCAAATACTCTACCGTTCAAAACTGGTTTCCTGGTGATAAAGAGGGTAAAGGCGGTGTATATAACTTTGTAACCAAGCGTGCTTTGGCTGAGAAAAATGCCAAAATATCGTGGACACAAGTAGAAACAGGCTCTGCTATTACTTGGAAATACCCTTCAGTAGTGCTCAAAGGTGATAACTCCATAGGCGAATTTTACTCTATTGCGGTTACTAACCACTTTCAGCAAGCCGATACGGGTACTAAGATGATACACTTAGGCAATAACACCAAATCTACAATTATCTCTAAAGGTATTTCGGCAGGAAAATCACAAAACAGCTATCGTGGATTGGTGAAAGTAGTACCTAATGCTAAAAATGCACGCAATTTCTCTCAATGCGACTCCCTATTGATGGGCAACCTCTGTGGAGCGCATACGTTTCCTTATATAGAAGCTAAAAATCCTACTGCTCAAATAGAACACGAAGCTACTACCTCTAAGATTGGTGAAGACCAGATTTTCTACTGCAATCAGCGGGGTATTGATACCGAGAAAGCGATTTCACTCATCGTAAATGGCTTTGGCAAGGAAGTACTTAACAAGCTCCCTATGGAGTTCGCTGTTGAAGCTCAAAAACTCTTAGAGATTTCGTTAGAAGGCAGTGTTGGCTAATGACGAATTACGATTTATGAATGACGATGGTATACTAAAAATTGCTCTTGCTTCATAAAATATTAATCATTAAACATTAAAAATATGATTCTTGCCCCTTCATTATTAGCTGCTGATTTTGGCAACCTGCAACAAGCCGTTGAAATGGTCAATGCCAGCAAAGCTGATTGGTTTCATATCGACATTATGGACGGTGTTTTTGTGCCTAATATCTCCTATGGAATGCCTGTGCTCTCGGTTATCCAAAAGCACGCTACCAAGCCTCTCGATGTTCACTTGATGATCATCGACCCCGACCGCTATATCAGCACTTTTGCCAAGCTGGGTAGCGATATTCTCACCGTGCACTATGAGGCTTGTACCCACTTGCACCGCACGGTACAAGCTATCAAAGCCGAAGGTATGAAAGCGGGGGTTGCTCTCAATCCGCATACGCCCGTGAGCGTGCTGGAAGATATCATTCAGGATGTGGATGTAGTGCTCATTATGAGTGTGAACCCTGGGTTCGGCGGACAGTCGTTTATTGAAAATACCTATAAGAAAGTGCGTCAAGCTAAAACCTTGATTCAGCAAACACAATCCTCTGCCTTAATAGAAGTAGATGGTGGTGTGAGTTTAAAAAATGCTAAAGCACTTGTAGAAGCAGGTGCTGATGCCTTAGTAGCGGGTAGTTTTATCTTCAATGCTACTAATCCTATTCAAACGATTGCAGAATTGAAAAGAACAGTATTATAAAAATACTTGTTTTATTTTACAAAATAGGCTATCAAGAAAGAAATATATCTTTTTTGATAGCCTATTGTATTATTTCTTTTTAGAGGTGGCTTTTTTAGGTTTAGGCTCTTTCTCGGTGAGGAGGGCAAGAGCTTGTTCTTTGGTGAAAGCTGCTATATTGGTGTCTTTAGGGAGTTCTACTTTGGTTTTACCTTTGAGGAGGGTAAAGCGCCCCCAGCGGGCTTTCTCTATACGGATAGCTCCTTCATCCCATTCTTTTACTACCTTTTCTGATTCTTTTTTGAGTTTATCTTCGATAAGTTCTTCTACATCTTGCTGGGTAAGACGGTCGAAATTGTACTTTTTGGTCACATTTACATAAGTATTGTTCCACTTAATAAAGGGTCCAAAACGACCTACACCTTTGGTTACTTCCACACCTTGATAGGTAGCGATAGGAGCATCGGCTTTTTTCTTTTCGCCGATGAGTTGCTTAGCGCGCTCGAGAGTTACACTGAACACATCTTCACCTTTATCAAGTGATATAAAAGAATCGCCGTAACGCACATAGGGTCCGAAACGCCCTACATTCACTTCTACATTCTTACCATCGACAATGCCTAACTGGCGTGGGAGCTCAAAGAGCTTGAGGGCTTCTTCGAAAGTAATTGTTTCAATAGACATACCTGCCAACAGGCTGGCATAGATTGGCTTTTCGGTATCGTCGGGATTCCCTATTTGTGCCATTGCTCCATAACGACCCAAGCGTACGCTTAAAGGGCGACCGCTCTTAGGGTCGGTACCGAGCACGCGTTCACCTGTTTCACGCCCTGTATGCTTTTCGACATTCTCTACCACAGGGTGGAAATGCTTGTAGAAATCACTGAGCATTGTCGTCCAATTTTCATTGCCTTCCGCTATTTCATCGAAGCTATTTTCTACTTTGGCAGTGAAATTATAATCCATTATGGTATCAAAATGGGCGACGAGGAAATCGTTTACTACACTGCCTATATCGGTGGGGATGAGCTTGCCTTTATCAGCACCTATGCGTTCGTTGAGCGTTTGTGTTTTGATAGTATTGCCTGCAAGTGTGAGTTGCTGATATGGGCGCACTTCGCCTTCTAAAGCGCTACGCTCTACATATCCGCGATTTTGAATGGTGGAAATGGTAGGGGCATAGGTAGATGGGCGACCGATACCGAGTTCTTCTAACTTTTTTACCAGCGAAGCCTCAGTATAACGAGGCAATGGACGTGTGAAGCGCTGGGTTGCGGTAATATGGCGATGGGTGAGAGCTTCACCTTTTTTAAGGTTAGGGAGCATTCCTTCTTGTTCTTCTTCCTCATCGTCGGTGCTTTCTAAATAGACTTTTAAAAAGCCGTCGAACTGCACCATTTCGCCATTGGCTACGAAGAATTCTTTGTGTTTATCGGCTTCTATTTTCACGGTGGTGCGCTCTATTTGGGCATCAGTCATTTGGGAAGCTATAGTACGTTTCCAAATCAGTTCGTAGAGCTTGTTTTGGTCGGGTTCAGCAGAGATAGCGGTGCGGCTCATATCGGTGGGGCGAATGGCTTCGTGGGCTTCTTGAGCGCCTTTGCTTTTAGTAGCGAAGTTGCGCACTTGGCTGTACTGAGTTCCGAAGAGTTGCACTATGGCGTTTTTGGCGGTATTGAGGGCTTCTTGTGAAAGATTCACGCTATCGGTACGCATATAGGTGATAAAACCAGATTCGTAGAGGCGTTGGGCGACCGTCATTGTTTTGCTTACGGAGAAATGCAGTTTGCGTGCTGCTTCTTGCTGGAGAGTGGAAGTAGTGAAAGGTGGCGCAGGCATCTTTTTGGCTGGTTTGGTTTCTAATGACTGCACCTTGAAATGTGCTCCAATATTCTGTTGCAAGAAGGCTTCGGCTTGTGCTTGAGTGTCGAAATTCTTGGGTAGAGAGGCTTTTACTGTTTTACCTTCAGCGGTGATAAACTCGGCAGTAATACGGTAAGAGGATTGCGTTTTGAAGTCTTGTATTTCGCGTTCGCGTTCTACGATAAGACGCACTGCTACCGATTGCACACGACCTGCTGAGAGTCCGCTTTTAATTTTTTTCCAGAGTACGGGGGAGAGTTCATAGCCCACGAGACGGTCGAGGACACGGCGTGCTTGTTGGGCGTTCACCAGATTATAATCGATACCGCGGGGGTTTTTGATAGCGTTTTCGATGGCTGATTTGGTAATGGAGTTAAAGACGATGCGTTTGGTATTTTCCTTTTTGAGTTTGAGGGTTTCGGAAAGGTGAAAAGCAATCGCTTCTCCTTCGCGGTCTTCATCGGAAGCGAGCCATACGACTTCGGCTTTAGAAGTGAGCGCTTTGAGTTCTTTTACGAGATTTTTTTTATCGTTAGAGATGAGGTAATTTGGTTTAAAACCGTGCTGGATATCGACGCCCAGTTCATTGGAGGGCAAATCGACGATATGCCCATAACTGGACACTACTTTGTAGTCCTTACCTAAGAACTTTTCAATGGTTTTAGCCTTGGCAGGCGACTCTACAATCACTACATTCTTAGCCATACGCTTGTTTGTTTTTTGAGTTATCGGGTGCAAAAGTACAAAATAATTAATAATTAGCAATTAATAATTGACAATTAACCACGGCGTTCGCATTTAATATTAGGTAGCAAACTGCCTATTTAATTCTCGCACGGATTTCACGGATTACGCGGATTTTGACACGGATATTTCTTTAATTGATAAGCGTGATACGCACCGATAGGCAGTTGCTACTGCTTTATTTCACGGAATAGAGGATAAAAAGTTATAAGGTAAAGTCAATAATGCCAATAATACTGATAATGGCAATAATACCAAATATTGAAGGTAAAAGATAAAAGGTAAAAGGTAAGAATGGTGCGAGGTGGCTGTAAGGGGGAGATTGGTTGAAGGTGTTTGGACGAGTCGGACGAGTCGGACATTTCAGACTTGTTGGGAAAACTATGGAAAAACTCTGAGTTTTCAAAGAGGGTTGGGAAAGAGACAAAAAAGCTAAGGAACTATCGGAAGATTTCGGAGAGTAACGGAAGGGATTTTTTAGGTAAAAGATAAAAGGTAAAAGGTAAAATGGGTATGTGGAGCTTATACAAAGCTTATAGGATGCTTATACGAATCTTGGACGATTGTTATACAAAGGGTGTATAAATAATTGATTCATACCATAATACAATAATGTCAATAATACTAAAAACAGGGTTTCGAGGCGAAAGAAAGAGAAGAGGCAATAGGCATTAGACCATAGGTATTAGGGGGATATGCGATGGGGAACGAATGGCGAGGGGCGAATGACGAGCGAAACCTCCCCCTAGCCCCCTCAGAGAGGGGGAACTGTGGGAACGGAAAAGGGGAATAAATGACGAGTGGCGAGTGACGAATGACGAATGAAACCTCCCCTTAGCCCCCTCAGAGAGGGGAACTGTAGTGAGGGTAAGGCGGAGGTGTAATAGGGGGAAATGGAGGTTGGGTTGTGGTTGTTTTTAGTAGGAATAAGAAGAAAAGCGTTTGTATAATTGGCTATAAATGAATATTAAAGAAAGAATAGAGAAAGATTTCGTAAAAATATTTGATAAAAAACTTGCGTGTGTTAAAAAAGTGTTATACTTTTGCGACATTGAAAACGACCTAATTTAGTTAACCAAAATTTTTCTTTGTTATATGAACAGACGTATTTATTGTTTGTTACTACTTGCGCTCATCTTCTGTGCACAAGTAGGTAGGGCTCAAATAAAGGTAACCGGTACGGTTACTGATGAGCAAAAAAGTCCGTTACCAGGGGTGAGTGTACTGGTGAAAGGTACTACACACGGCGTAGCAACGGACTTTGATGGAAAGTACAGCATTGATGCACCTAATAATGCTGTATTGGAGTTTAGTTCAGTAGGTTACGAAACACAGACTAAGAAAGTAGCCGTAAATGGGGGGGGTAAATCCCTTACAATCAACACTTTACTAAAACCTCAAGTACAAGAGTTGGGCGATGTGGTGGTGGTGGGTTATACCACATCTACTAAAAGATCTCTTGTTTCTGCAGTATCTTCTGTTAAGACAGAGGAGTTAAAAGAAATTCCTGTAACTAATATCACGCAAGGATTGGCAGGGCGTTCACCAGGGTTGATAGTGAAAGGCTCGGCTGGGCTTGACAACCGCAGTACGATTTCTATTCGCGGGGGAGGTACGCCATTGGTAGTAATTGATGGCATTATACGCGATTACGACGATTTTGTAAATCTGCTTCCCGAGGACATCGCGTCTATTTCGGTATTGAAAGACGCTTCGGCGACAGCGGTGTATGGAGCGCGTGCTGCTAATGGTATTTTGCAAGTGACCACTATGCGTGGTAAAGAGGGGGTTACTACCATTGAGTACAATCACTCTGTAACCATTTCACAGCCTTCGTTTCTTCCTAAACGCTTAGATGCCTATCAGTGGGCGGTGCAAAACAATATCGCTAAACAAAACGACAATTTGCCCATCACCTATACCGATGACAAATTGCAAAAGATTTTAGATGGTAGCGACCAGCTGAATTACCCCAATACCGATTGGCAAAAACTTATCTTAAAAGAATTTGCACAGCAATATCGGCACAATTTGCAAATAACAGGAGGTAAAGAACACAACAAGTATTTGGCTTCGTTAGGTTATTTGCATAAGGGTTCACTCTACCGCAGTGGTACGCACCATATGGAGACGATTAACTTCCGTGTGAACCAAGAGTTCGACATACCCGGTACGGGACTTTCAGGTAATACCTCTATCGACGGTTATTTAAAAGAAAACGAACACCCTTATTCATCGACTGCAAGTGGCTATTACCAAGTGTTTAGCCATACTTTGGTAAACCACAATCCGCTGACTCCTGCGGTGAATAAATACGGACTTCCTTATGTAAACACTACCGATAACCCTGTAGCCGAGACTTCGAGAGATGCAGGGTATTCACGCCAAAACTACAAACATATTAACGGACAGATAGGTTTGCAATGGGCATTGCCTTGGGTAAGCGGTTTGAAAGTGAGAGGTAACTTCAACTATCGTTATATGAGCTCAGAAGATAAGTCTTGGCGTAAAGATGCTAAACAGTACGACTGGGATAGCACTACGCCCGCAGCTGTAGCTAAACCGCAACTCAACAAATCGGTTGGCAATGCATATACGTATACTTATCAAGCTTTTGCTGAGTACGTTAAGGATTTTAACAAGCACGGCATTTCAGCACTTGCGGGTTATGAAGCCTCTTATGGTTTTAACAATAACCTATGGCATCAGCGAATTAACTACAATTTTCCTATCGACCAATTTAATCCAGGACCAAAAGAAGGTATGGACGGAGGCGGTGGTGAAAGCGAAAACGGTAGAGCTGGTGTTGTGGGACAACTGAAATACAATTATGCCAAACGCTATTTTGTAGAGGGTAGTATGCGCCACGATGCGTCAGACCTCTTTCCTAAGGACAGGCGTTGGGGTACCTTCTTCTCAGGTTCATTCGGCTGGATACTCTCGGATGAAGTGTTTATGAAAACGCTTAAAGAGCGCCATATTTTCGACTTGCTTAAACTACGCGGTTCTTATGGAGAAGTGGGTTTGGACAGTGGTGTAGGGCGTTTTGCTTATTTGCCCTCTTATAACCTGAATAATACAAGTTATGTGATTGACGGCAAGTTTTATCAAGGTTTTTCGGAAGGCGATATTCCTTCGTCCGATATTACGTGGTATACCACCAAACAAACCGACATAGGTTTTGATTTTGAGTCGCTCAGCAATCGCTTGTACGGTTCGTTTGACTACTTTTTCTACAAAACTACTGGTTATCTTACCGCACCAGACCCATTGGAAGTAGGGTATACCGCCCCTCTTGGAAAGTCGTTACCTAAAGTACTCTCTAACAAAGAACACCGCCGTGCGGGTTACGAAGTGCAATTGGGTTGGAAAGACAACATAGGCGAACTGAAATACAGTGTTTCGGTGAACACTACTTTCTTTGACCAATTATGGGCTAATAACCCTGATGAGAGCTTAGAAAACCGTAAAAACCCGTATTTACGCACCACTCAACAAGTAGGTTACTACGGTACAGGTTATCGCACCTTGGGGTATTACCAAGACGCTAACGATGTGTACAACAATCCTAAGCGCGTGAACTCACATCACTTAACAGGAGGAGACATCAAATACGAAGACTTCAACGGAGACGGTAAGATTGATGGAGCTGATTTTGCACGTATCGGTAAAAACGGTTTCCCACGAGCTAACTATGGAATCAATTTAGGAGTGAGCTATAAAGCTTTTTCGTTTAATGTGCTTTTACAAGGGGCTACACGTTTTGATATTTATTTAGGTAGTAGTATTTTGGGACAAAGTGCCAATGCGGGTACTACACCTTTCTACGAGTTCCAATTGGATTACTGGCGCCCCGACAATACAGGAGCTAAGTTTCCACGATTAGTATCCTCGCATTCAGTAAACGGCAATAATAACGTGGCAAGTAGTGACCATTGGCTCATCAATGGGGCTTATTTGCGATTGAAAGACTTTTCAATTTCTTATGATTTGAAGAAAGCCGCTTTGAAGGACTACAAGTGGATATACGCTATGAAGCTTACCCTTAGCGGACAAAATGTATTTACTATTTCGGAAGCCACTAAGTACGGTATGGATCCTGAAATAGTGAACAGTGATTTCTTTGGATATCCTAATGAGCGAATGTTTTCATTAGGTTTAAATGTCGCACTATAAAAACAAGAGTATATGAAAAAATATATCGAATATATCAGTATAGCGGTAGTTCTAACAGGGCTCACTGCTTGTAATGAACTTGATACCAAACCATTTGAGAGTTATGACGACGAGACGGTTTGGGGCAGTAAAGAGTCGGCTGAGTCGTTTGTAATCAACTCTTATAACGGCACTATTACCAACTTTACGGGTTATGCTTATTCAGAAAGTATTACGCCTAATGGTATCCACAGCGATTTAAACAACTTAGATGCGTTTCCTGTGGAGCGATTTGATAGATTTACAGGTTCGGCACAAGGGCTTGATGACTTTTTTGCCAACTTGCGCGAGTGCAATATGATTATAGAGAAAGCTCCTACTGAGGCGTTAAAAGCCGAAGGTTATTTGCTAAGAGGGGTATTATTTTTCCACCAAACACGCTGGCAAGGACGTTTTGTACCCATTTTAAGGGTGCTCAACACCAAAGACAAAGAGGCTTTTAGGACACTCTACACCAAAAATCCTACCGAGAGCTACAAATATGTAATGGACGATTTGACCAAAGCCACCCAAGGAATGCCAGAGACTTCGGCACCAGGGAGAGCCAACAAGTACGCAGCTCACGCTTTTAGAAGTCGTGCTGCCTTGCAAGCCTACGCTTATACCAAAGACGCTCATTATTTAGATATCGCTATTGAATCGGCAAAAGCAGTGATTAACTCAGGCAAATACGCCCTTACTTCGGCAGAAAACTTCGGCAATATGTTTGTAGAGGCGGGCAAGTATGACAAGGAGATTATCTTAGCTCATTATCGCTTGAGCCTCAATACAACGGTAGGTAATTTTAACGAGATGATAAGAGTTGTACCGAATATCAACAATAACGAAGTAAAATTTGTAGGCGGTAAAGAATTTACGGATGCCAAAGGACGTTCGTTTGAAGGTTGGGCAAGTTACTTCCCTACACAAGATTTAATAGACCAATATTTGGTGGTAGACCAAGCAGACCACACGGCTAAACCTTGGTATGAGACTTCACAGTTCCTCAACAATGTGGAAAACGGAGATATTTCATCGCTTACTGAAGGCGCTCTAAACACCGTGCGCCACAATGTGCCTGAGGCAGCCGATTTAGGTACTAACGCCAAAGGGAATATCATCACCCGTTACGGGAAGATAAAAAGTGGGGCTACTGAGACTAACATCAGCAACCTAATGTATCAGCACCGCGATGCTCGTTTCTATCAAACCGTTGTGTACGACCAAAGCACTTGGTTGAAAGAAGAGGTGGAAACCAATATTTGCGGTAACTTATGGGCAGGCGTGCGCGAAGGGCAATCGGACTCTTGGTATACTACCGCTTCGGGGTACTACTGGCGCAAAGCTGTGGTGCAAGTTGAACCCCGCGTGTACGTAAGCAATAATACAGATTACCATTTTGTAATAGCGCGATTGGGTGAAATGTATATGAACTTGGCAGAAGCCTATTTGCTAAAAGGTGATGTGGCACAAGCGGTTACCGCTCTTAACAGAACACGCGTAACCCACGGAAACTTACCCGCTTCGACAGCAGCCACCTTAGCCGATGCTTGGAAAGATTACATACGCGAACGCCGTGTGGAAATGGCTTACGAAGGTGACCTATACTGGAGTTTCTTGCGCTGGGGACAATACGGAGGCGATGCTAATGACGGAGCTGCAGCAGGAGCAGTGATAAACGCACTTAACACCCCTGTGCACAAGATACAAATCACCAAAGACCGCAAGCAGTTTATGGTAGCCCAAATTACCCGCAACGGGGCGTGGGAACGCACTTTTACTACTAAACGCTACTTGATGCCTATCCCACAAGGTACTTTAGACCAGCGCTCGGCAAGTGGTATAAACGACACACAAAACCCAGGTTGGTAATAACTTAAAAACGAAAAAAAATGAAAAGATATATATTATATGCACTTTTTGCTATCTTAGCGATAGGCTTTAACAGTTGTTTGAAAAGCAATTTGGAAGAGTTGCCTGCCTTTGAAGAAAATGATGTTACCAATGTAGACAGAGTGGAATATCGGTTTATCAGCGATGAAATATCGAAGGCAAGTAACCAAAAGATTGTGAAATTCATCAATTTAACAGTGAACAAGAAGGAGATTAACAAGACCGATAAAACTGTAAAAATAGAAGTAACAGTACCTGCTGCTAATAGCGATTTCCCGACTGTGGAAAGAGATAAAGTAAGCAAAGCTAATCTCACTGTTATTCTATCGGTTTCCACCGCTGCTCGTGTATTCCCGATAGGCGATGCACCGCGATTGGGTACCCCAGGAGACTGGACAAACCCACATAAATACAAGATTGAGGCAGCTAATGGCAATACCGCTGAGTGGACAGTAGAAGTAACAAGTGTTACTAAATAGTCGCAGCACGAGTCGTAGCACGAGTCGTAGCACGACGAGCAGTAATATTACGATAAACAGAGAAGATGAGGGGAAGGCGAGAGTAAATTGAAGCCTTCCCCTAATTCATTTACTCGGCAATTGCCAATAACCCTCAAAGGGGGAATTAGTGATGGAAAAGGGGAATAAATGACGAGAGACGAGTGACGAAGGAAACCTCCCCCTGACCCCCTCAGAGAGGGGGAACTGTAGAGACGCAAAGGCATAAGAGACCTCCCCCTATTCACATACTCTGCTCTCGCAGACTTCCTCCAAAGGGGGAACTGTAGCGACGGAAAGGCGAAGGCAATGTGTTTAATAGATTGATTGTAGCGTACCTTGTTGGTGAATAGATAAAGAGGAAAATTAGCTAACGAGTAAATAATTTTTTGTATTTTGCTTTCTAATTCAAATAAAAGTTGTACTTTTGCCGAACTTTAATGAAAATTATATATGGCAACTTACAAAAAGAACAACAACCGACCTAATAGACACACAGATACCGAACACTTAGACGAAGCTCAAGAAGCTCGTTTACACAAAGAAAGTACTACTGCTGAGGTGTTTGATGCCCTTGATGCAGGAGCTACTCGTACCGAAGATTGGGTAAAGCGCAATCAGAGAATTATTATTGGCTCTCTCATAGCCATAGCTGTGATAGGCTTAGGATACCTACTCTATCAACAATTTGTGAAAGCTCCTAAGGAAAAGAGTGCAGCTAATGAGCTTTTCTTTGCGCAACAGTTCTTTGATGAAGCGATGGAAGCTACTGATGCTAAAGCGCAAGATTCTCTGTTTAGAGTAGCAATCAACGGAGGAAAAGGGAAGTATGGTTTTAAGCAGATAATAGAGAACTATAGCGGTACCAAAGCGGCTAATCTTGCTGAATACGGTATGGGTATGGCTTATATGCGTTTGCGTGACTATAACAACGCGATAAACCACTTGAAAGAATTTAGTTCGGATGATGCTATTTTTGGAGCTTTGGCTTATGGAAACATAGGTGATGCTTACCTTCAACAAAAAAATAACGCTGAGGCACTGAAATATTACATCAAAGCCTTTGAACATAGCAAGAACGATTTTGTAACTCCACTATATCTCAAAAAGGCAGGTATTGTAGCTTCTATGCAAGGGAAGAAAGACGATGCGCTAAAATATTACGAGCGCATTAAAGATGAATATCCTACCTCAGAAGAAGCGCGTACTATTGATATCTTTATAGGGAGAATATCTCAATAATTAACAAGGTAATTAGGTAAAAGGTAACAGGAAAAACTTACGCTTAACTGTTACCTTTTACCTTTTCTTTTTAAGTAAAATAATGGCAACAGAAAATAAGAACTTATCTCAATACGATAAAAATGTAATCCCAAATGCGAAGACTCTTCGCTTTGGGATTATTACTTCAGAGTGGAATCAGCAAGTAACTTACGGAATGCGTAACGGAGCAATTGAAACCCTTAAAGACTGTGGGGCTCTGGAAGAAAATATTCTTCGGTGGGAAGTGCCAGGGAGCTTTGAACTGGTGCACGGTGCTAAACGAATGCTCGACACTGAGCAGGTAGATGCTATTATTGTGATAGGCTGTGTGATACAAGGAGAAACCAAACATTTTGACTTTGTGTGCCAAGGGGTAACCCAAGGCATTGCACAGCTGAATGCGATACAAAGTAACGTGCCTGTGATCTTCTGCGTTCTCACTGATAACAATCTTCAGCAATCACTTGACCGCAGTGGAGGCAAGTTAGGTAACAAGGGGGTAGAAGCGGCTATTACTGCGATAAAAATGGCAGTGTTAGGGGAAAAGTAATAGCTAAACGGTAAACGGTAAGAGGTAAACTTGGAATAATTTTTGCAATACAAAATTTCTCAAACTCTAATGACGTTGAGAAGATAAAAAAACAAAAAGCATTATGAAATACATCATTACATATATACAACATTATCTTTTACTTTTTATCTTTTATCTCTTACCTTTTGTCTGCCTCACCGCTCAAACACGTGACACTATTTACATTTTTGACCAGCAGTTTTACTCGGGTGATACGATTCGGCTTGCTGAGGTGAGTGTTTTTGGCAAAGAGCATTTTTTTGGGGATGCAGAAGCTCAGAAGCGCTATTTGCTTCTTCGCAGTCGTGTGAAACGCGTGTATCCGTATGCTAAAATGGCTGCCGACCGTTTGTATACGATGGAACATACAATGGACACGATGCAAAATAAGCGTCAGAAAAAAGTATATGTGAAACGTACCCAACGTTATATAGAAGACCACTTCACCGATGAACTGAAAAAACTTTCCCGCTCACAAGGGCGTATTCTCATAAAACTTATTCACCGACAAACAGGTAAAACTGCCTATAATTTGGTAAAAGACCTGCGCAACGGCTGGAATGCCTATTGGTATAACAAAACGGCGTGGTTGTACGACCTTTCTCTTAAAAAAGGCTATGACCCTATGAATGTGGAAGAGGACTATTGGATAGAGGAAATAATCTTACGAGCTATCAATAGTGGCGAATTAGAATACCAAACGCCAGCCTTGTTATACAACTTCTCTGACCTTGTTGAACAACGGCAGAAAAGACTTCAAAAGCAATTAACGAAATAGTAAATTTGTAAATTAGCAAATTATTTGTACTTTTGCCCGAAAATAAAATAGGACTAATGGAGTTATACTACGCTTTTTCAGTGATTATCGTCTTAGCAGCCTTGTTTTCGTACGTGAATGTGCGCTACGTAAAACTACCTATGACCATAGGTATTATGGTGATTGCTATGATAGTATCGGTGGGCGTACGTCTTTTTGGAGGAGAGATATTTACAGGGCTTGCGCACCGTCTTGAATCGCTTTTACAAGGTTTTGACTTCAATGAAATACTGATGGGAGCAATGTTGAACTTCCTTCTTTTTGCAGGAGCACTCCATATCAATATCAACGACCTTAAGAACTACAAAATTTCTATTTTCACATATGCGACTATCAGTGTAGTACTTTCAGCTTTCTTTATATCACTTTTGCTGTACTACATTGCTCCTTTGGTAAATATTCATATTCCTTACATATACTGTTTGCTTTTTGGTACGCTTATTTCTCCAACCGACCCTATTGTGGTATTGGGGGTTCTCAAACAAGTGAATGTACCTAAACGTATTGAAGCTAAGATTACAGGCGAATCACTTTTCAACGATGGGGTAGCGGTAGTAATGTTTGCTGTAGTGCTGAAATTGGCTACTGACAGTACTTTTGAGCCTTCGTTTAACACTATTACTAAGCTCTTTTTTTTAGAGGCAGGAGGAGGAATATTCCTTGGTGTGCTCTTGGGGTGGATAGTTTCTGAAATGATGAAAAAAGCTGATGATTATCACGTGAGTGTACTGCTTACTTTGGCTATTGTGATGGGAGGTTTTCTCATAGCGAAGGCATCACACGTGTCGTCACCATTGGCAATGGTGATTGCGGGGCTTTTTGTAGGCAATGTAGGCAAGAAAGCCAGTAGTGCCGAGAATAAAGACTATCTTGAGAAATTCTGGGCTATTGTAGATGAGATAATGAATGCTATCTTGTTCCTTTTCATAGGCTTTGAGATGCTACTCATTGATAACCTCGATGGACAGTTTCTCTTAGGCGGTATTGCGATTCTTGTATGCTTATTAGGGCGTGCTTTAGCGATTTACATTCCTGCCAAAACGATATTACGCAAGGTAGCTACTTATTCAAGAGGCTCACTCATCACAATGGTGTGGGGGGGTATTCGTGGGGGAGTATCAATTGCGTTAGTACTCTCTATACCTGCTGATAAAGGAGGATTTAAAGAAACACTGTTGCAAATTACTTATATTGTAGTATTGTTTTCGATTTTAGTGCAAGGTCTTACTGTAGGGAAAGTGGCAACCAAAGCCTTGCATCGTGATGAAGTGATGATACGCTTGAAAAGAATGAAACAACTGCAAAAAGGGAAACAATCATAAGACTTTAAAGAAGAATGAAAAAGCAAAAAGATAAAGGATTGGTAAGTGCTAAAGAAGTAGCTAAGGCAGTTAATATTGATAAATTAGGCTTTTTGGGTACTTTTGGAGGGTGGACGCTGATGAAGCTACTTCGCCTCTCTAAACTCAATGCAATTTACGACCGAACCAAGCACTTTGAAGGACTTGATTTCCTCAATAAATTGCTCAATGAATTTGAGATAAAGTTTGAAATACCTGAAGAAGATTTTAAAAATATTCCCAAGGAAGGGGCTTTTATCACTATTTCTAACCACCCGTTAGGGGGGATAGATGGTATTTTGCTTTTGAAATTGCTCTTGGAAAAGCGTCCTGATTTTAAGATTATGGCGAACTTCCTCTTGCAACGCATAGAGCCTTTGGCGCCTTATGTGTTGCCTGTAAACCCTTTTGAAGACCGTAAAGACGCTAAGTCGAGCGTGGTAGGATTTAAACACACGATTGCGCATCTGAAAGAAGGTAAACCTTTGGGGCTTTTTCCGGCGGGGGAAGTATCAGTTACGAAAGAAGGTCAGTTGATGGTTGATAAGCCTTGGGAAGAAGCGGCGATGAAGCTTGCTAAGAAAGCTAAGGTGCCTATCGTGCCTATTTATTTTCACGCTAAAAACAGTAAGTTGTTCTATTTCTTGGCGAGCCTTAGCGATACGTTGCGTACCGCTAAATTGCCTTCGGAATTGCTCACTCAGAAAGAGCGTACCATTTACATACGCATTGGTAAACCTATTTCGGTGGCAATGCAAGATGAGCATACTAATTTAGAAGATTTTACCGAATTCTTACGCAAGAAAACTTATATTTTAGCCAATGCTTTAGAACAGGACAAAAAGTTTTTGCCGTTACCCAATGTGCTAAAATCAAGCAAAAGTGGTAGCAACCCACAACAGATTGAAGCGCCTATCAAGCAAGATCTCATAGAGAAGGAAGTTGATAACATCACCAAAAAGGATTACCGACTGCTAAAAAATAACAATTACGAGGTGTTTTTAGCGCCCTATAGTGAGATACCTAATATAATGAAAGAGATAGGTCGCCTGCGTGAAATTACTTTTCGAGAGGTGGGCGAGGGCACCAATGCATCATCTGATGTAGATAAGTTCGACCTTTATTACCATCATCTTTTTCTTTGGGATACTGATGCTAAGAAGATAGTAGGGGCTTATCGTATGGGATTAGGGGCTGAAATATTTCCTAAATATGGCATTGAAGGCTTCTATACTCACGATTTATTTCGCTTTGAACCTGAATTATATGATATGATGAGCAAAACCATTGAAATGGGGCGTGCTTTTATCATTTCGGAGTACCAACAGAAGCCAATGCCACTGTTTTTATTGTGGAAAGGCATCGCACACACCACATTGCGCTATCCTGAACACTCTTATCTGTTAGGTAGTGTGAGTATCAGTAACCAGTTTTCTAACTTTTCTAAATCGCTGATGATAGAGTTTATGAAGTCTAACTTCTATGACCCTTATATCGCACAATATGTACGCCCTAAAAAAGAATTCAAAGTAAAACTCAAAGACGAGGATAAAGACTTTATTTTTGATGAAACGAAGGCTGACCTTAATAAGTTCGACAAACTCATCGATGAGATAGAACCGGGTAATTTGCGTTTACCAGTGCTCATCAAAAAGTACATCAAGCAAAACGCTAAGGTAATTGCTTTTAACGTCGATCCACTGTTTAATAACTCGGTGGACGGACTGATGTATATTCGCATCTCTGATCTTCCAGAAAGCACGATGAAACCTGTTATTGAAGAGTTTCAAGCCGAGCTTGAAGCTAGAATGAAGAATAATGAATATGAATAAATATATTAGAAACCAATGAAAAAAATATTATTTTTAGTAGCATTACTACCACTGACTCTTGTAGCACAAACAGTGATTGTGCCTAATCGCTATGCTTTCCAGAAAGAGGACAATCAGTACCAACTGAATATGCTCACCAAATTTTTGCTTGAAAAGCAAGGGTTTAAAGTATATATGGAGAGCGAGACCCCTGCCGAGCTACTCCAAAATCCTTGTGAATTCCTCAAAGCAGATGTAAAAAACGAGTCGAATATGATGACCTCTAAGGTACAATTCGTCCTCACCGATTGTGCTAACAAAGCAGTCTTCACCTCCGAGATAGGCAAAAGTCGCGAAAAGGAATTTAAGAAATCTTACCAAGAAGCCTTGCGCAACGCTCTTGCTGGCAATGCTTTAGCCAATTTCAAGTCGGAGTATAAAGCGCCTGCTTCAGTGCATCCTTCTGTAGTAGCAACTCAGTCTACACCGCAAGTTACCCCTACCCCTAAAAGCGATCAAATAATAGAAGTAGACCCTTATATAGAATTTTTATATGCTAAAAAAGTAGGTTTTTTGTATGAATTATATGATAAGAAAACAAATGAATTGCGTTATAAAATTAAACCAGCCCTTACTCCTAATGTATTTGTAGCTTATGATTTAAAAGACAATCGATTTGGTGTTTTTGAGAAAGATGGCTCTATAATGTATCGTGTTCTTTTATTTAAAACAATAGATAGCACAAGTGAGTCTTTCTTAGCAAATATTCAATTTTGATACCTGACGCTTAATATCTTGTACAGTAAATCCGAAGCTAAAAAACTCCGCGAAGACTTCTGGATATCCTTTGGTAAATCGTTTCCTCGCAAATGGACACTTTACGATACCAAAATTAAGGATTTCAGTTTTAAGTTTTCATTTGACACCCGCAAGGCACGGGTGTTGCTTGCTGTGGAAGATAACGACGCGGTTACACGTGAGCTGTATTACAACAAATTGCTCTCACTGAAATCTATCCTCCAAAGCGAATATCTGCCCGATGCTGTTTTTGAAGAGCATCTCGTCTTAGAGAGTGGTAAACAAATCAGTTGTGTGTATGTGGAACTCACGGGGGTAACCATTCACAACAAAGCTACTTGGCAACCTGTGATGGAGTTTCTCTACGAGAAAATGTCACAGTTCGAACTCTTTTGGGCTGAATATAAAGACGTGATACAAGAAGAAAAATAGACACTTCTCTCCTCTGTTTATGACTTTAAGAAAAGATTAACATCAAACCTCATTCTCAAACAAGTTTTTTGTCTTACTTTTGTACCGAGAATAATGTAACACCCTCAAAGAGGAAGTGTTTTTTACTATAAAAACACTTCCTTTTCTATATTTTAATATTTAATAATTTAGTATTTATGAAAGAAAACATTAAAGATAAAGTATTGATTATCACAGGTGCCAGTAGCGGACTCGGCGAGGCTACTGCCCTTCATTTAGCTGAGTACGGAGCGATTATCGTCGCCGCTGCACGTCGTAAAGACCGCCTCGACAGTTTAGTAAGCCGCATCACAGCAGCGGGAGGCAAAGCCCTTGCGGTGGAATGCGATGTTACTAAGAAAGAAGACGTAGAACGCGTGGCTCAAGAGACTCTCAAAGCCTATGGTCGCATCGATGTATTGGTGAACAACGCCGGACTGATGGCTATGGCACCCCTCTCCAAGCTCAAAGTAGACGAGTGGGACAAGATGATCGATATCAACATCAAGGGCGTACTCTATGGCATCGCTGCGGTGCTGCCTACAATGAAGGAACAAAACAGCGGACATATTATCAACCTATCGTCGGTAGCAGGATTGCGCGTAGCAGCAAGTATAGGTGTAGTGTATAGCAGCACCAAGTTTGCCGTAAAAGCCATCAGTGAGGGATTGCGTATAGAATTGGCAAAGACTTCCGATATACGCGTAACAGTGCTTTACCCAGGAGCTGTAGATAGCGAACTCAAATATGGTAGTTCCGATCCCGAATCCAGTGAGATGATCAAAGCATCGTATAAATCGGCTATCCCCGCCGATTCGGTGGCTCGTGCTATCGCCTACGCCATTGAGCAACCCGCCGATGTAGCCATCAACGAGATAACTTTGCGCCCTACGCATCAAGAATTTTAAAAAGTATAACACCTAACTTATGATAAAAAGTTTTATTAACAGACCGGTACTATCAACGGTAATCTCAATTATGATAGTCATTCTCGGGGTGCTGGGGATTGTCTCCTTGCCTATTTCCCAATATCCTGACATTGCCCCTGTAACGGTGCAAATATCAGCCAACTATGGGGGTGCGAATGCCGAAACGGTGCTCAAATCGGTGATTATTCCTATTGAGGAACAGGTGAATGGGGTAGAAAATATGGACTATATTACCTCATCGGCTTCCAATAGCGGGGCTGCCAATGTAACGGTTTATTTCAAGCAGGGTACCAATGGCGATATTGCAGCGGTGAACGTGCAGAATGCCGTAGCGCGTGCCAATGCTATTTTGCCTGCCGAAGTAACCCAAGCAGGGGTAACGGTGCGCAAACAGAGTTCGGGTAACTTGATGTTCTTATCGTTTTTCTCTGATAATCCTGAATTAGACGATGTGTTCTTGCAAAACTATTTGAGCATCAACGTGATTCCTGCCATCAAACGTATCAGTGGGGTAGGGGATGCCAACGCTTTTGGGGGAAAAACCTATTCGATGCGTATTTGGCTCAACCCTCAAAAACTCCAAGCTTATGGTCTGAACCCTACTGAAGTAACGGCGGCTATTTCGGCACAAAGCCGTGAAGCTGCGGCAGGTACTTTAGGTCAAAACAGCGGTAGTAGCTATGAGTACGTCATCAAGTACAAAGGTAAATATACCGAAGTTGCTGAATATGAAAATGTGGTGCTCAAAGCCTTGGATGGGGGTCGTATCCTCCGCCTCAAAGATGTGGCTACCGTAGAACTCGATGCCTTGGGCTATTCAGGCTTTTCCGAAAGTAAAGGTCGTCCTGCCGTGGCGATGGGTATTTCGCAAACACCAGGCTCCAATGCGCACGAGATTATTCAGAATATTGAAAAACTCTTAAAAGAATTAGAGCCTTCTTTCCCCGAAGGGATTACTTATACGATCAACTACAACGCCAATACCTTCTTGGATGCCGCTATTTCTAAGGTGGTGAGTACCCTCTTAGAGGCGTTTCTCTTGGTGTTCTTGGTGGTGTACATCTTCTTGCAGGACTTCCGCTCTACGCTCATTCCTGCCATTGCCGTACCGGTGTCTATCGTGGGTACGTTTTTCTTCTTGAACCTCTTCGGTTATTCTATCAATATGCTCACGCTCTTCGCATTGGTGTTGGCTATCGGTATTGTGGTGGACGATGCGATTGTCGTCGTCGAGGCGGTGCACGCCAAAATGGAACAAACCCACGAGAAAGCCAAACCCGCTACGATCTCGGCGATGAACGAGATTACAGGGGCTATTATCTCTATCACCCTCGTGATGGCGGCGGTGTTCGTGCCCGTAACCTTTATGGGGGGTACCACTGGGGTGTTCTACAAGCAATTTGGGGTAACGCTCATCGTTGCGATTGCGATTTCGGCTGTCAATGCATTGACGTTGAGTCCTGTACTCTGCTCGCTCTTCCTCAAACCACACGGCGATAAGGAATATGAAGATAAATCGTTCATCGGGAAGTTCTTTCATAAGTTCAATGTGGCTTTTAACGCTGCCACTCGTAAATACGGACAAACATTTACCTTCTTCCTCCGCCATAAATGGGTTACTTTGGTGTTGCTCATCGTAGCGGGCGGCGCGATTTATTTCACTAACCGACAAATGAAATCGGGATTTGTGCCTAATGAAGACCAAGGTTTCGTGATGATGGATGTTTCAATGATTCCTGGAGCTTCTATGGAACGCGTGGCGAACATTATGCGCGAAGTCAACGAAAGTTTGTCCAATATTCCTGGTGTTGAGAACGTTACTTTCGTTACAGGGCGTGGTATGATTTCGGGCGAAGGTAGTAACAACGGTATGGGCTTCTTCAAGCTGAAACCTTTTGAAGAGCGCGCTAAGAACAAAGGTCAGGATATCCAATCGATTATAGGGCGTGCATTTCAGGCAACTGCCCAAATTAAAGATGCTAACGTGATTTTCTTCCAACCGCCTTCTGTGCCTGGTTTCGGTGTAGGTGGTGGGGTATCGTTTGTGCTCTTGGATAAATCAGGGAGTGATATCGATGAGGTGAATAAGAATGCTCAAGAGTTCCTGTACGCTTTGAACCAACGTCCCGAAATTCAGTTTGCCCAAACTTCCTTCAATGTGAATTACCCACAATACCAGATGGATATCAATGTGGAACGCGCAATGCAATCGGGAATTACGGTAAGCACCATTCTTTCTACTTTACAGAACTATATAGGTGGTTTCTATGCCACCGACTTTGCCCTCTATGGGAAACAGTACCGCGTAATGGTACAGTCGTTGCCCGAATCGCGCAAAGATGTGAACAGCCTCAACAGCCTTTTTGTAAAAACAGCCAGCGGGGCAATGGCGCCTATTAGCGAGTTTGTTACCTTAGAGCGCACCTTTGGGCCTCAATCGCTTAGTCGTTACAACCTCTTTACTTCGGTGTCTATTTCAGCGCAGAACAATGCGGCTTATAGTACCGGTGATGCGCTAAAAGCCGTACAAGAAGTAGCAGCTCAAACCCTCAATAGCAACTACGGTATTGATTATACAGGTTTGACACGCGAAGAGCAAAGTGCAGGTTCACAAACCATTATCATCCTTTTGCTCAGTTTGATATTCACTTATTTTATCCTTTCGGCTCAGTACGAAAGCTATGTATTGCCACTATCGGTGTTCTTCTCACTGCCATTTGGTATCTTTGGAGCCTTTTTGGGTCAATGGTTGTTTGGTTTGGAAAACAATATCTATTTCCAAATCTCACTCATTATGCTCATCGGACTCTTGGCGAAGAATGCCATTTTGATTGTAGAGTTTGCCGTTCAGCGCCGCCACCAAGGGGAAAGCCTTTCCAAAGCAGCGATTAATGCGGCAATGGCGCGTTTGCGTCCTATCTTGATGACCTCCTTTGCCTTTATCGTGGGCTTGATGCCATTGGTATTTGCCACAGGGGTAGGTTCAGCAGGGAACCGCTCGGTAGCGACGGGAGCAGCTGTAGGTCAGTTGATAGGTACTTTCTTTGGATTGATTGTAATACCCGTGCTCTTTGTATTTTTCCAAGCGATACAAGAAAGCATTAGCGGACATAAAGAAAAAGAAGAAATATTTGTAGAACCTACTGGCGAATACTAATCTCCGACTTTGACAAAGTTTCAAACTTAGCCAAAGTCTATAACTTCATAAAGAGACTGTTTGTTGTTGATACAAGCAGTCTTTTTTATTTTCATATTAGTATTATATATTATTTTTGAGTCGCTTTTGCGTTACGTTTCCTCCTTTGGAGATAGCTGGCAAGGGCTCACAGCTGGGTATGTGTGTTGCGAGAGCAAAGTTATGTGAAAGGGGAGAGGTTCATAATTATTAAGCTAATTCACCCCTTGATTGGTATTAGTAAAAAGAAGTAGTAATTTTGCATTTTATCTGTTAAAAACGCTATTTTAACACTTTTTATTCAATAAGGCTATAAAGGTTTTTTTCCTATTGATATTCAAGATACTAACGTCTTTCCTTCGCCTTAGCTTCGTCTTAGGTTCGCTTTAGCTTCGCTCTACCTTCGGTCAAGCTTCAATTAAACGGCAAGAATGACTTTTTTATTATTTCGTTGATAAATAATATTTTAACAATTTTAATGCTATAAAAGACAATTAAGTATGCTACTTTTTAAACTTTGAAGTATTCGCAGCATTTAAAAAACATTAACATTTTTTCAACTATTATAGTCTCTCTTCTTTGATTTTCAACTCTAACTCACTGAATTATAAAAAAAGACTATCCTAATTAGGATAGTCTTTTTTACTTAATTTTTATTTGTAAGTTCTTATTTGTAGGGTTATTTCATTACTCTACGATAGTAGCGATACTTACACGGTTCCAATCTGGTTCGCTGAACATATCACCGATACCATTACCTTCAGCTTGGATTCTGTCAGAAGATATTTTGTAACGATTAACCAACAATGTCTTAACAGCTTGTGCACGAGCATCAGCTAATTGTTTGTTTCTTTCCAAGTTTCCTTCTGGTGAAGCATAACCTTTGATAGTTACTTTAGCATCAGGGTGTTTTTTAAGGTAAGAAGCGATACGCTCTACGTTAGGCAACTGAGAAGCATCGATAGTAGTTTTAGCTACGCGGAAAGTAACTACTGATTCCAAAGTTTTCTTGTTTTTGGTAACTACTTTTTCTACTACTTCTGGTTTCTTGTTGCGAGCAGCCTCTAAGTCATCTTGCAATTTTTTGATTTGTTTTTGGCTGTCAGACAATTCTCTGTTTTTGCTGTTCAACTCATCACGAAGTCTACCCAATTCTGCACTATTGTCAGGATTTTGAGTAGCGGTAGTGAAGTGGTGAGCGCCATTGCTTCCTTTAAAGCGGTAAACTACACCAACAGTAGCTTGAATGAAAGAGTTTAGGCTGTTTAAGCTGTTTACTGAACTTTTCTCAGTAGGTGTATCTACTGCATAAATAATAGCAGGACTTAATTTAACTCCCCACGCTTTGCTTTCACCTAAATTGAACAATAAGTTAGAACCAAACTGAGCAGACATACTGTTGCTTCTATAGTTTTCTCTGTAGTTAGGAGCGATATCTTGTACATATCTATGCTTCCAACCAATTCCTGCAAAACCTTCTACTTCGAAGAAACGAGGAGTTCCTTTGTAACCAGCGATAAGGTTACTCAAGTTTACAGTACCTACCAAGCTTACATTGGTATTGTCTATAAAGTTACCTGCATCTACATCTTCGTCTAATCCTACAGGACGTACATACGCCATACCTTCAACGCCTAAACGGAAAGCAGGAGAGATTTGTTTGCCAATCTCAGCTCCAAAAGTGGCACGGGTGTTTTTAAAGAAAGCTTCACGGTGAGTATCAGAGAATCCACCACCTTTAACACCTACTTGCCAGTTGTCAAAAAATTTGCTCTTACTTAGCATATCTTGTGCGTTAGCACTTGTTATCATCGCAACGACAGTTGCAATACTCAATAAGGTTTTTTTCATATAAAAAAAATGTTTATTACTTGTGTTTTAAATTCGGGGCAAATGTACAGCTTTTTTCATTTTTACAATCATTTTTAGCAGTAAAATATTTGCTTTTCTCATTTTTACCTTGTTTTTTAACGTTTTATTTACAAAATGTTTGCATTTTTTTCACATTTCAAAAGGTTTATATAGAGCTAAAATATAAAAAATGGGGAGAGCTTCAATAAAGCTCTCCCCATTTTTCGTGTTAATAAAATATGATAATAATGCTATGAATTTACAATTACATCATTCCAGGCATTCCACCACCCATTGGAGGCATAGCAGCTGCCTTATCGTCTTTGATATCTACCAAAGCGCATTCGGTAGTGAGGATCATACCTGCTACAGAAGCAGCGTTCTCCAAAGCTACACGGGTTACCTTTTTAGGGTCGATGATACCTGCTTTGAACATATCGGTATAAGTACCTGTTTTGGCGTTGTAGCCGTAAGCGTCTCTTGAAGCATCAAGTACACGCGCTACGATTACTGAACCTTCTACACCAGCATTTTCTACAATAGTGCGCAATGGAGCTTCCAAAGCTTTCAAGATGATCTTGATACCTGTTTCTTCGTCGGCATTTACAGGTTTGAGTTTTGCTAAGGCGTTCTTAGCGCGGAGGAGGGCAATACCACCACCCGCTACGATACCTTCTTCTACAGCGGCACGAGTAGCGTGCAAAGCATCGTCTACGCGGTCTTTTTTCTCTTTCATTTCCACTTCTGAAGCAGCACCTATGTAAAGAACTGCTACCCCGCCAGAGAGTTTAGCCAAACGCTCTTGCAATTTTTCGCGGTCGTAATCAGAGGTTGTATTTTCAATTTGCGCTTTGATTTGAGCCGCACGTGCTTTGATATCTTCTGATTTACCAGCACCGTTCACGATAGTAGTGTTATCTTTGTCGATGCTTACTCTTTCGGCAGTACCGAGCATATCGATAGTAGCGTTTTCAAGAGTAAAGCCTCTTTCTTCAGCGATTACAGTACCACCAGTAAGGATAGCGATATCTTCGAGCATTGCTTTACGACGGTCACCAAAACCAGGAGCTTTTACAGCAGCGATGCGAAGGGTACCGCGCAATTTGTTTACTACTAAGGTTGCTAAGGCTTCTCCGTCGATATCTTCAGCAATAATCAAAAGTGGTTTACCTGATTGTGCTACAGGCTCCAATACAGGTAACAAATCTTTCATAGTAGAGATTTTCTTGTCGTATAACAAGATGTAAGGACGGTCGAGTTCTGCTACCATCTTTTCAGAATCGGTAACAAAGTATGGTGAAAGGTAACCGCGGTCGAACTGCATACCTTCTACTACGTCTACGTAAGTATCAGTACCTTTGGCTTCTTCTACAGTGATTACCCCTTCTTTGCCTACTTTTTCAAAGGCTTGAGCGATAAGTTCACCGATAGTATCATCGTTGTTAGCTGAGATAGAAGCTACTTGTCTGATTTTTTCAGATGAAGAACCTACTTCTTTAGCTTGTTTAGCGAGGTGTTCGACGATTTTCACTACGGCTTTGTCAATACCGCGTTTCAAATCCATAGGGTTAGCCCCTGAAGCTACGTTTTTCAAACCTTCTTTTACAATAGCTTGTGCCAAAACAGTAGCGGTAGTAGTACCGTCACCAGCGAGGTCATTGGTTTTAGAGGCTACCTCTTTCACCATTTGAGCACCCATATTTTCGAGTGCGTCTTCAAGTTCAATTTCTTTAGCTACGGTCACCCCGTCTTTAGTTACTTGAGGAGAACCGAATGATTTGCTAATGATTACGTTACGTCCTTTAGGACCTAAAGTTACTTTTACTGCATTTGCCAATGCATCCACGCCACGTTTTAAGCCTTCGCGAGCGTCTATGTCAAATTTAATATCTTTTGCCATTTTCTTTTAGTTCTTAGTTTTAAGTGTTTCGTTTTATTAGATAACTGCTAATACGTCGCTTTCACGCATAATGAGGTAGTCTTTACCTTCTAATTTGAGCTCAGTGCCTGCGTATTTGCCATATAATACGGTATCGCCTACTTTTAGGGTTACAGGATTATCTTTAGTACCTGCGCCTACGGCTACCACCTTACCTTTTTGAGGTTTTTCTTTTGCAGTATCAGGAATGATAATACCTGATGTGGTAGTAGTTTCAGCCACTGCGGGCTCTATCACTACTCTATCAGCTAAAGGTTTAATATTCAATTTTGCCATTATTTGTTTAGTTTTTAATTATTTTAGATGTTAGGTTTTAGGCCATAGGCCTTAGGAATTAGGTGTTAGTAAAACTTTGACAAAGTCCTCAGTAGACTTTGTCAAAGTTCTATTGTTTAACCTTCAGTATTTTTAATTCCTTTTATAAAAAATCGAAGTGGGTATTTCAGAAAGTGTGCCAATCTGCAACAACTGACGTTTTGTCAGTTGGTTAGTTTCCTGTATTGGAAGAAGTGGCAGGAGTAGCAGGCATTTGGGTAGCATTGTTGGCAGGAGTAGTTTGTTGTTGGTTAAGAGGAGCTACGGGGGCGGTAGGGGTACTACCGTCGAGTAGTTTAGAATCGGCATTAACACCGGTATTGCCTTGTAGTAAAGTGTTGGCAATAAGGATAAGTACGGCTAAAGCAGTAGCAAACGTCCAAGTACTGCGTTCGAGGAAGTCGCCTGTTTTCTTTACACCGCCTACTACTTGTGTGTTTCCACCGAAAGTAGAAGAGAGTCCACCCCCTTTAGGGTTTTGTACCATAATTACCAAAGCGAGTAGTAAGCATACTACTACAATAAGTACTAAAAAGATGTTGAATGTAGTCATTTTCTTATAAATTATTTTGCTGTAGTTTTTTAATATTTTCTATTAGGGCTGCAAAGTAAGCACTTTTTTCTGGATTTTTCAAAATTAATATTTCGTAGGCTTGAATAGCTTGCTTGAATTTGCGTTGATTTACATATACTTGTGCCAATGTTTCAGTCATTAATTGTTTAGGGTCAGACTTCACTTCATCGGCTAAATTTGCGTTTGACACGTAGTCTTTTGAGGCTTCAATTTTAGGGTTGTTTTCCAAAAACTTATCAATGAGTTTGAACTTTTCGGCTACTTTTTCGTCTTTGTAAGCGACCTCAGTGTGTTCATCGGAGATGTTTTCCAACCATTGAGAGATGTTATCAGTATCCGTTTTAGGTTTTTCCTCTACATCTCTAGGTACAAAAGCACCTGCTAACTCTTGGTGGTTTACTAAATCTTCAGGAAAAATAGGTTCTTCAAATATAGATTCGGGTACATTAGGTCGATACAAGCGTGGTTCGTGGTCGATATAGCTTACTTTAGGAGGAGTGTTCTCAATTTCTTCAGCTTCTTTGCGTTCACGGGCTTTGCGAATACGTTCAAAATCACGGCGTAGGGCTGAGAAATCAGGGATAATACTTTTAGAGTTGATAAAGTCGAACAATACCGAGCGGTCGGTTACGTGCACTGCGGCAAGCTTTAAAGCTTTGTTGTACTTGTAATTTCCTTCGGAGTGCAATATCTTGAGTTGTAGTACCCTTGCGGCTTGGAAATAAGGGTACTCCTTCACTATCTCGTCGAGTTCATACACTTGATCATCGTTAATAGTGTAGGGATGCCTAATAATTTCTATGAATTGCTTTACGGTCACTATTGCTTATTACCTGTTACTTGATTGTTACCAATCTGCTAATGAAGCGTTGAAAATATCTTGGGTGATACGCTCGAATATCTGTGGGATAGCTTCGCCTTTTACTGAGTTAAACTGCGCTGCTGCAGGATAATCATAGTAAAAAGAAAAGCGTTTTTCAAAGTCTTTTTTCTCTTCTTTATTATTGGTAAAGCGCACATTTACCCCTATGGTAACCCGGTTTTGGGCGGCTGTTTGTCCTGCGGTAGCGGTCATTGGGGTAATATTAAACTCTACGATTTCGCCTTCGTACACGAGGTCGCCATTGCGGTCGGTAAGGCTGAGGTTGGTTTGGTTGTTAATCAAATCTTGCAAGGCGATGGTAAAATCACGGTCGAGCCCAGGTTCTACCAAAGGCGCATCATTTCGAAAAAAGTTCACCTGAAAGGTTTTAGCGTCGCCCGTACTTCCTCCTGTAAAGTTGTAGATACCACAACCTACAGTGGTGAGTGCCAAGAGTATATATATGAGATATTTCATTTTACCAATCAATTAGCGGGCAAAGATACAAAAATAATTACGAATGACAAATTACGAATGACGAAATTGCAATTTTGTTTCTTTTTACAAGCGTTTGAGGGCTTGCTTGATGATTTCTTCTACTGAAAGCTCTTCATTAGTCGATTTGATAATGGCATCGACTGTCTTTTCAGCTTGTTTGCGCACAAAGCCCAAGACTTCTAAGGCTGCAAGGGCTTCTTCTTTATTGGTGTTTGTAGCACTGATTGTCACTTCTTCAAAGTCTTGTAGCTTGAGCATCTTGTCTTTGAGGTCGAGTACTACGCGTTGGGCTGTTTTAGCACCTATACCTTTTACAGCTTGAATGGTAGTCACATCGCTGTTGATAATAGCACTACGCACCTGAGCTGCGGTAAGAGAGGAAAGCATAGTGCGAGCAGTACTTGCTCCTACCCCTGATACTGAGAGCAACAACACAAATACTTCGCGCTCAGCTTTGGTGAGGAAGCCATAAAGTGTATGGGCATCTTCTTTGATTTGCAGATAAGTGTATAGTTTGATAGCTTCGCCTTCAGGTAGTGCGGAATAGGTATTGAGGCTGATATTTACAAAATACCCCACCCCGTGGCAGTCGATTACCACGTGAGTAGGGTTCTTTTCTACGAGTTTTCCTTGTAATTGTGTAATCATTAATTTTATTTGTCAATTTGTCGATATTTTGAGTTTATTCCTTTTTATAAGTCTTAGACTTTATTTCAGGAGTAGTGATGCAAATATCAAATCCTTCTTCTTTTAGTCCGTTGATAAGTTTGAAATCACAAGTCCAAATTTTATGACCTTCCTGAAAGTGAAGAGCTACAAAAGGATAGTCATCAATATCTATATTTTTAACTATCTCTTTAGCTTGAGAAGTATATTTTGAAGGTATGTTTTTTAATTTGTAGAATGTAATGTTTTTTGTAACTTCTTTCAAAAAAGTAAGAGCTTCTCTTTTAGTCATATTCACTTTGTCTATTATTTCAGGCAAATGCTCTCCAACTTCTTCTAAAAGATAATCAGGCGCAATGAATTGTATAGGGTTCTTTTTATTGCGCAATATATTAGCGATGACTCCATTGGGAGCATAGAAACAACTGAAAATAATATTGCTATCTGAAATAACTATCATATAGCTTCTTTTTCAATTCGTTTAGAGAGTTCAGCGTCCCAACGTTTGGCAATAGCCTTATTTACTTTCTTAGAAATAGCCATAATTTCGTCGCGATACTTTATAGGAATACCATACTCATCTTCTTCTAAAACATCGGAAGTAACAGTTTCTTTTTTAGTGTCTTTGGATTTCGTAACCTTAGTAAAATCAAGGGTGCGAGCAAACTTTATAAAAGATAAAGCTTGCGGACTGTCATCGGTGATAGTGATAGTGTAAGGCATAATAATATAATTTGAAAAGACAAAATTACAAAAAATTAGTGAATTAACAAGTTTTTGGTTGTTAGAAATTAGTTTTAGAAGTAAAAGCTTTGTAAAAAACTTTGCCAAAGGTGCGAGCTACACAGGCAAAAACTTTGGCAAAGTATTCATTGTCAATTGTTCATTGTTAATTGAGAAAGCAGTTCTTCTGAGCGTTTGCGTCCTGCTAAGTAATTAGGGTCAAGCTGTATAGCTTTTTGCAGATAACCAAGAGCTTGCGAGCGGTATTTGCGTTGTGGGTGTTGTTTTGCCCACGCCCAATACACGAAACTCATTATCTTCCACGAAGCATATTCGGGGTTTTGAGCCTCTTTGCGGATGATGTTCTCGAAGTCGATTTTGGCAAGTGCGCGCTTGCTGAAGTAAAACCAAGGTAGGTTTTCGGCTACGCTACCGCGCATAAATTCAGGGAGATAGTGTACAGCACCGTACTTTTGAATAGCAGTTTCAAAAAGTTTGAAACTCTTGCCGATAAGCGATAACTTAAAGGTTTCACCAGCTACCAAAGCCATAGCAGAAGCCTCGTAGGAAAGGATAAAAGGCTGTAGTGCCTCAGGGGTTTCGGGACTCACTTCGCATTCCGATAAAATGGTGAGGCTCTTTTGTGCATAGCCTTTGTACTGCTTACTAAAAAAGCCTAAGTTTAAGGCTACTTCGTGATAAATAATCCCTAAGCGCACTTTGTTAAGCAAAGAAGGATTTTTGTTGTAATCGGCTTCTACTTCAGGAAGTTTAGCTTGAAGGAGGTCGTTGTCGATGAATTCCATTACATCATCTAAAGCCATTTGATAATCGTTGAGTGTTTTCATTACGCGTTCTTTTTAAAATTCGGGGCAAAAGTACGGCGCAATGAGCTCCCCACTCGTTGACTTAAGTTAAGATTTTTTGGAATGCATACGTTTTTGTAATCGGCTTAAACTTTCGGGGCTGATACCCAGTAGATTGGCAATATACTTTTGCGGTACGCGTTGAAAGAGTTCAGGACGTGAGTGCAACAGATGCTGAAAGCGCTCTTCGGGTTTGTCGGCAGCGAGGTACATAGCGGTATCGGTGGCGCGCTGGAGAATTTGTTCTGCCATCAGTCTGCCAAAGGTTTCAAAATTATGATGTTCAGCATAAAGGGCGAAGAGCCGTTCTTTGCTAATACTATAAACGGTGGTCTCCTCTAAGGCTTGCAATGACAGATTGGAGGGCGTGCCGTTGTTAAAACTCATAAAAGCGGTTGTCCATTGGTTTTCAAGCGAAATATCACAAGTCTTCTCCGTACCGTCATCTTTGGTATGAAAGTGACGCACACAGCCTTTCACAATAAAAAATAGGTGTTTGCAAGGCTGAGGCGCTTCGAGTAGCATTGCTTTCTTGACAAAGGTGTGCTCCTCAAAATAACGGTCTACTGCACGGAGTTCTTCTTCAGTAAAAGGGAGGGCTTGTGAGAAATGGTTTTTTAAAGAATCGTACATAATTGGTAAATTAGAGAATTAGCAAATTAGCAAATTGACCATTAGGAGCGACAAAGGTAGGGATAATTAGTAAATTAGCAAATTTAAGAATTAGTTATTAATGATTAATGGTTAGTGGTTAATGATTAATGGTTAGTTAGTAAATTAGAGAATTAGTAAATGGCAGGTGCGAGCCACGCGGGCAATAATGGGGAGATTGGTTGGAGGAGTTTGGGTGAGTTGGACGAGTCAGACATTTCAGACTTGTTGGAGAAGCTCTAAAACTCTGAGGAGGCTGAAGGAGATAACCTCCCCCTAATTCACTTACTCCGCTATCGCGGACAACCTCTAAAGGGAAGATAACCTCCCCCTACCCCCCTCCAAAGGGGGAACTGTAGTGATGGAAAATGGGGGTGTTGGAGTTGTCGGAAGGAAACGAAGGTTTTCAGAAGAGGTTTTTTAGGTAAAAGATAAAAGGTAAAAGGTAAAATGGGTATGTGGAGCTTATACAAAGCTTATAGGATGCTTATACGAATCTTGGACGATTGTTATACAAAGGGTATGTAAGTAATTGATTCATACTGTAATACAACAATGCCAAAAATGCCAAAAACAGGGTTTCGAGGCGAAAGAAAGGGGAAGAGGCAATAGGCGTTAGGCAATAGGCATTAGGGGGAAATGGACGAGGAACGAGAGACGAAGAAGACATCCCCCCTAGCCCCCTTCAAAGGGGGAGATGCGACGGAAAGGCGACTGGAGACAAGTTGAACAAGTTGGAAAGACTCTGAGAGGTCGGAGGGGGTCTGAGGAATCGGAGAAACCTCCCCCTAGCCCCCTCGTGGAGGGGGAACTGTAGAGACGGGAAAGTGATGGAAAAATGGTGGAAACCTCCCCCTATTCACTTACTTCGCTCTCGCGGACAACCTCCGAAGGGGGAGTGTTGTGACGGAAAGATGAAGAGAACCTCCCCCTATTCACTTACTCGGCAATTGCCGACAACCTCGTGGAGGGGGAACTGTAAGGACGGAAAATGAACGGAAAGAGGGGGCTTTAACTTTGCCAAAGTTTTAAACTTTGGCAAAGTGTACGAAGTTAAAAGTTAATCGGCTTATCGGCATAGTATAGTAATGGCTCTTTCTTCGCCTTTTTCGTTGATAATTCGCAAGGTGTGGTCGCCCTTTGGGGCAAACACATTCATCTCGTGAAAGGTTTCGGTAGTGCCCAGAAAAACGTCGTCTAAATACCAAAACATCTTACCTTCACGGTTGGCTGCCTTGGCTGTAAAGGGCTGTTGTTCCCCTCCAAAAGTTTTAGTGGTGTAGAGCACACTTTGGTGTTTGGGGTAAACGAAATCCAAGCCCCGTTGTAGGTTGCCCTGTGCACAGTCTTCGCGCAAGGGTGGTAATGGCTTGTAGTGAATGTGTTGCTGTTTGTAGTACCATTCCATTACGGGAGGCAACACAAACCACGCTTTGTTCACGATATTTTGCGGTGACTCGCAGGTGCTGTTCACTTGGTACTGTTCCGTAGGGTCTAAGTGCACCAACTTGTGATAAGGACATTGTCCTACGTCCTTAGGGGCGAGGTTGCTGAGCACCGATTGCTTGGGGCAGTCGGGTTGAGCCAAAAAGCCAGAATCGGCACAAACGCTCACCTCGCGCAAATCGTCTAACGGAGGGGCAAACCACGAAGTAGGAGGGAGGGCGTTGAAGATGCTGAACATCACCGGAGCGGCGTAGGTAGCCCCTGTGAGCGTGGGTCGCCCTTCGCCCGTAGCATTGCCTACCCACACCGCCACCACATATTCAGGCGTTGCCCCAATAGCCCACGCATCTTTATTGCCAAAGCTGGTGCCTGTTTTCCACGCAATCTTTCGCGCCGACTCGTAATAGCGCCACGCCACATCATCGGTAGGGCGGTTCACTTCTTTCATTGCACTAAACATCTTATAGAGCGCCCCTGCCCTGAGCGTAGGCAGTTCGCGGGTGGGTTTGCCGAAATCTAAAGCACCGGTATCAGTGTAGCGCAAACGCTGAAACTCCTGAGTGCGATAGTGCTGAGTGCGTGCAAAGACTTCGGTTTCCGAAGCTAAATTAGTGTACGCTTGTGCCAAATCCCACAGATTGCTCTCCGCCCCGCCAAGGATAATGGAAAGTCCGTAATGGTCGGGGTGACGGTTGATGTTTTTCAGTTGCAAGTGCTGGAGCACATCATAGAAACGGTAGGTAGTGAACTGCTTTAAGAGCCATACAAACGGAATGTTCAGCGATTTAGCTAATGCCATATCAGCGGCGACCGCCCCTTCGTAGGAATTGCTAAAATTCTGAGGCGAATAGCCCCCTATTTGAGTAGGTACATCGGGCACTAATTGGGTGGGCAAAAGTTCTCCCTCGTGCAACATTGCGGCGTACAGAAAAGGCTTGAGCACACTACCCGTACTGCGTGGAGCGTGCACGATGTCCACATCTTTTTGATGGTTGGCATCAGTGGGGGTATTACCCACATAGGCGAGCACTTTGCGCGTTTTCACCTCCACCACCAAAGCAGCCATATTGTAGATTTCCGATTGCGAATAATGACTGTAATAGCCTGCCACAAGACTGTTTACTTTCTGTTGTAACTCTAATGAGACTGTAGAGGCAATGCGCTCACCTTCTTGGGTTTTAGAGGCAAAGGTAAGCAAGTGAGGGGCAAGTTGTGGGATAGGGTGGGGCTCAGCAGGGAGGGGTTCTAAAAGCGCCAAGTCATAAGTCTCTTTGTCGATGATATTTTTAAGGAAGAGTTTGTATAGCAAGGCGTTGCGTTTCAGCAAGAGGCGTTCTTGGTTTTTACCGGGAAAAATCAAACTGGGGGCATTGGGCAACACTGCCAGCGTAGCCGATTGCGCCCACGAGAGTTGGTAAGGGGCGACCCCAAAGTAGCGCCAAGCTGCCATATCGAGCCCCACCACATTGCCCCCAAAGGGTGCGTGCGAAGCGTAGAGTTTGAGAATGCTCTCTTTAGAATATCGAAATTCCAAGCGTGTAGCCCAGATCATTTCAATGAGTTTTTCAAAATAAGTACGCTCTTGGTGCTCACGAGCGATGCGTATCACCTGCTGGGTGAGTGTACTGCCCCCGCGCTGCACTTTGCCAGAGCTCACGTTGCGGTAGAGCGCCTTGGCTACCGATACAGGATTCACGCCCCAATGCTGGTAAAAATGAGCATCTTCAAACTGCAATACCGACATTTTGAAGCGGTAGGGGACACTGTCCACCTCAGGGAAGCGCCACTGTCCGTCGCCCGCAATCTTAGCCCCAAGTAGTTTGCCCTCGCGGCTTTCGACCACCGTGGCATAAGGTTGCGGAAAGAGCACGCGAGGCAAGCACAGCACATACCACACCAAGCATACCACCGCTATCGCTGTTTTGACAGGGTGACGGCGTATACGCGAGGTAAAAGATAAAAGGTAAGAGCTAAGAAAAGAGAGCTTCACAGAAAAAAGGTTTTATAAAATCGGGCAAATGTAATATAAAAAAATGAGATAAGAACTGTAGGAGAGCTGAAAAGTGGCACGCTAATTGCTCTTTGGCAGATTAAAAAATTGTCTTATTGACAGATTAACACATTGATATATGAAACATTTAAGTATTGTTGTTGTCTTTTTTTCATTATTAGTAAGCCCTATAGTAGGCGCTCAGAACTCTGAATTACCTTTCAAAGGTGGAGAATGGTTACGTTTTAAAGTGAAATATGGTGTATTTAACGCCAGTATCGCTACGATGGCGGTTAATGAAGAGATGTATAACGGCGAAAAAGTGTTTCACGCAGTAGGAAAAGGAGCTACGACAGGCTTGGCGCGTGTATTTTTTAAGGTAGATGACACTTATGAAAGTTATTTTGGCATAACAGACGGCAAACCACGACTTTTTATAAGAAATATTTACGAGGGAGGATACACTAAACACCTAAAAATGTATTTTAACCATACTACCAATAAGGTGAAAATACGCAATATGGAAAACGGTAAAGATACCGAGATAGCTTTCCAGCCAGGTTTACAGGATGTGATATCAGCCTTCTACGCACTTCGACATCACCCCGATATTGAAAATATGAAAGTGGGGGGACAAATTTCGATGGATATGATTTTTGATGATGACGAGGTATACAAATTCAAACTAAAGCTATTGGGGAGGGAAAAAGTAAAGACGCATTTTGGTACGGTAAATACCTTAAAGTTCTGTCCGTTAGTGCAAGATGGGCGCGTGTTTAAGGAGGAAGAGAGCATCACGATGTGGATTACTGACGACAAGAATAAAGTGCCTGTAAAGCTAAGAGCCTCGTTGCGAGTGGGCTCGTTAGTAGCGGAGCTCGACGGTTTTAATAATCTTAAAAATGAGACAAATTTGAAAAAAAAGAAGTAAATGTGTAGTTAGTTTATTTTTTTTACGTATATTTGTCGCCTCAAAGCGGAAGTAATTAAAAATAAACAAATATACTATGAAAAACTTGTTTTTAGCAGTCTCTGTTTTTCTTGCGACCTTATCGTATGGGCAAGATGCGAGTGTAAAAAAACTTATCAAGCTTGCCGAAAAGGGAGATGTACAAGCTCAAACTGAATTAGCTGATGCTTATTTTAAGGGGAAGGGCGTAAGGCGCTCTTATCAGGAAGCCGTAGTATGGCTTGAGAAAGTAGCCGAGACAGGCGATTTGAACGCGCAGTACCAATTGGCGCAGTGCTATTTTAACGGCAAAGGCGTGCCCAAGTCACCACAGAAAGGGGTGGAATGGCTCACGAAAGTAGCCGATGCGGGTAACTCGGAAGCGCAACGCGAGTTGGCACTATGTTATCGGGACGGCAAAGGCGTAGAACAATCGAGAGAGAAGTATTACGCGCTGATAGAAAAGCACGCCGAGAAAGAGAAACCTGAAGTACAGATAGACCTTGCTAAGGCGTATCACTCAGGAGAAGGAGTTACTAAAGACGTAAACAAGGCTAAGTATTGGGCAGAACAAGCCTCAAAAAACGGCAACTCAGAAGCTGAATTACTATTAGCCTCTTGGACATATGAAACCAATGCCTCAAACCCAGAAGCTATAGGGCGACTTACCCAAGTGGCAAACAAAGGCAACACAGAAGCGCAAAAAATGCTTGCTGAGGCTTATTTAGAGGGTAAAGGGGTAGAGAAATCGGAAGCTAAAGCGATTGAAATGCTTGAAAAAGCTGCTAAAGGAAGCGATGCAGAAGCAATGTATCAATTAGGAAACTTCTACTTCTATGGCAACAGTGCGCTTATAGGGAAATACTACAAAAAAGCGATTAATTACTATACCCAAGCCGCTAACAAAGGCAATGCAGCAGCGCAAGCACAGTTAGCACTTTGCTTCTACAACGGTATAGGTACAAATCCTTCACCCAAAGATGCTTTTAGCTGGATACTTAAATCAGTAAACAACAATCCTACTCCTGTTGCACAAAATAACTTAGGAGTGTGTTATGCAGTGGGAATTGGAGCGCACCCCTCTAACGCACAAGCTTTAGAGTTCTTCCAAAAGGCTGCTGAGGCAGGTGATGTAAACGCACAGTACAACGTGGGAAATATTCTTTTGCAAGAAGGGCAGTTAGATGTTAAAAAGGGTTTTGACTACCTTGAAAAAGCAGCAGCAGCTAATCATCTTTTAGCGCTTAAGAAATTAGGTGATTTATACTTCAACGGGAAATACACTAATCAATCGTTTGAACGTGCGTTTGAATATTATACTAAAGCTTCTAAACTAAAACCTACACCACAAAAAGAGATGTTAGATTACTTTTACCAAGGGCAAGAAGATGCATATGCGGAAGTGTTATACAATCTTTCACAATGCTATGCCGAAGGTAAAGGAGTGAAAAAATCGATGAGGGAAGCCAGCAAATGGGCAGTAAAGGCTGCTGCGCTTTCTAATAAATACGCTTTTGATTGGCTTAATAAAATAGTTGAAAAGAATGACCCAAAAGAGAGTCCGGATGTGATATTGGCAGTAGCTGATGGTTATTTTTATGCTAAGGGGACGAGAAAACAAAACGATAAAGCGTTTCCACTCTATGAAAAATTGGCTAAACAACAAGATAATACCACCGCACAAAAACGCTTAATGGAATATTATTTTGAAGCAAAGAATCCGAATAAGAACGATGAAAAGGCTGTTTATTGGGCTGAAAGAGTGGCTAAAAAAGGAGATGCTTCTACCCAATTCAGTTTAGGGAAATACTATATGACAATGGTACCTGATGTAAAACCACAGCCCGCTACCCCTGCTCCTAAAACAACACCTAAGCAAGCTCCTAAAAAACCAGCAGCCACTGCAACACCTACGGTTGCTGTTACCTCATCACACAGCATAGAGCCTAACAGTCCAGAAGCTGAAGCGCGTGCAGAGTTACTTCGCAGGCAAAGAGGAGGTAAAAGTGTTTCATTGGCTAAACAGCAATATGCTGTAAGAGCAAGTACACGACCTGCTGTAGCCCAAAATGCTCCGAAAACACCTATGAAACGTCTCAACGAAACCAAAGGGGTACATTGGCTTGCGAAAGCGGCAGAACAAAACAATGTGGAAGCGCTTAATGAGTTAGGGTCTTATTATTTTGAGAAGCAAAACTTTGGGCAAGCATTGGCTAACTTTCAACGGTCGGCGCAACGCGATTACGCACAAGGACAATACAACTTGGCTAACTGTTATTACAACGGGAATGGTATAGACCGCTCGTATGAAAAAGCTGCTAATTACTACAAGCTATCAGCACGCAAAGATTACGCTCCTGCACAATTCCGTTTAGGGCACTGTTATTATCACGGTGAGGGCATAGAGCAATCGGATAGTAGAGCAGCTGATTGGTTTGAACAAGCTTGTGATAACGGTGAGAAGAAAGCTTGTGATATGCTGAAAGTAGTTACTGCAAAGAAGTAGGATTCTTTTTTTCAAATTTATATGAAATGTGAAAAAGAGCTGTCTATAATAAGACAGCTCTTTTTGGTTATAGTACGGTAAGCAGTTTTACGAATCAAATAAATAGAGTTTTTTACTTACAGAGATGGATATTCAACTTTGCCAAAGTTTTAAACTTTGGCAAAATACCGTAGTGTAGCAAGAACGAACATTTTAATAATCATCAATAAATGGAGAAGATTATTTTACAGTAAGCACTACGCTAAAGATGCCTGCTACTAATATCAATTTGAGCATATTGTGAAGTAGAGCGTAATGTTTTTGGTCTTTGCTTCGCCAGAGTAGAAACAGAAAGAAGCATAGGTATATGAGCATAAACCATAGGAAGTAAGTTAAATTTCCTATAGGAAAATACTTGAGCAATACGTAAATAGGCAAGGAGCACAACACGACACTTAGGGTAATGAGCTTTTTGGAGAGAGACTCGCCATAGACTACGGGTATAGTAGCGTAGTTATGTGCTAAATCACCTTTGATATTTTGCAAATCTTTGATAAATTCTTTGATGAGAATAAGTAGAAAGATGAGTAGAGCGTGTACAAAAATTATTGTTTCGAAGTTGCGGTAATATATAAATACAGCAAAGAAAGGGATGATAGCCAGTATTGCTGAAGTGAGATTGCCGAAAAATAACAACTTTTTGATACGGTGGGAATAGAGCCACATTGTGAAGATATATCCTGAGAAGAAAATTACTGCCCTAAATGACACATAGCTGGCTACAATCACAGAAAGGAAATTGAGCAAGAAGTAAAGAGTGAGTTTGGTATTTTGACTTACCAAGTGGTCTATCATTGTTTTAGTAGGCTTATTGATAAGGTCTTTTTCTTTGTCATAAAAACCATTGATAATATAGCCTCCTGCAATAGCTAAAGCACCTGCAATGACGAGCATCAGTAGGGAATCGTCAAAAACTACCTCGTGCCAATGTTTATGCGATAGCACAAAGATAGCTGCTAAATACTGGGCGAGGCATACCATCATTATATTGTAACCTCGCACAGCCGAAAAAATTCCGATGAGCTTTAATAAGGTAGTTTTCCTCATTATGAGTGTGCTTTGAGCTTGTTAGCTGTTACTTGTAGATAGAGAGGCGTTGTCCTATACGAATATTACTTCCCTTGATACGATTCCATCGTTTGAGATTAGAGACTGTTACGCCGTGTCGTGTAGCAATCTTGTTTAGATTATCGCCTTTTTTTACTGTGTAAACAGTTTTCTTAGAAGATTTGCCTCCAGCATACTGATCACCTCTTACCACTTGTGGGAGGGGTTGTTCTCGGTTTGCTTTTTCTTCATTGAGGTAAGCATAGATAGCATCTTCATTAGATACAAACTTACCTATTTCGGAAATAGGCAGGCGTACAGCGTAGTTACGACCTTCAACGTAAGGGACTATATCTAATTGGTACGAAGGGTTAAAAAACTGGATATCTTTTACGTCCATACCTGTGATATCGGAAATGTCTTTGAAAGATATAGCTTGTTTTACGCGGATAGTATCGGTTTCGAAAAGATGATTGGCGCGTTTTTGAGGTTTAAAGCCGTGTTCTTTGGCGTATTCAAAAATATAGAGGGTTGCCAAGAAAGCGGGCACATAACCGGCGGTTTCTCTAGGGAGATAGGGGCGGAGGTTCCAATAGTTAGTTTTGCCATTGGAACGGCGGATAGCTTTGGTTACATTACCAGGTCCTGAATTGTAAGCGGCAAGCGCTAAATCCCAGTCCCCAAATATTTTATAGAGTTCGTTGAGGTATTTTGCAGCAGCTTTGGTAGAACGAATGGGGTCGCTACGTTCATCGACATAGTTGTTTACTTCTAAGCCATAACCTTTGCCGGTACTATACATAAACTGCCACAAGCCCGTAGCTCCTGCACGTGAACGAGCTTTGGGGTTTAGAGCCGACTCGATAATGGCTAAATACTTCATCTCTAAGGGTATCTTTTGGTTACTCATTTCCTGTTCAAACATAGGGAAATAATAGTCGCTAAGCGTCATTAGTCGCTCTAAAGAAGAACGGCGATTTTTAAGGAAAGATTTAATTACCTGTTCCAAGATAGGATTGTATTCAACGTTAAAAGGAGTTTTCTGGTTGAGTTTCTCCAATCGTTTTTTAAGTACTTCGGTAGGAAGTTCGTCATAGGTTACATCGGTGGGAGTAGCAGCGATATCTTCACTCATTTGCTCGAACAAATCGGAATTAGAGAGTTCTTTCAGCCATTTCTCGTCGTATTTCCTTGCTTTTGGGTTGTCGTTTAGTTTGCGAAGGGCTTCACGTTTGTTGTTTGCAATAGTTTGGTTGATGGTATCTTTGGAAAATGAGTTTTGTGCATCAATGGAAAAGCTACCGATTAAGAAACAGAAAAGAGTTCCCAATGTGTATTTTTTAAGTGTCATATTATTGTTGAGTGTTTTTTAATTGTGATTCAGCAAGGGGACAAAGTTATTAAAAATATTGAAAAGTGACAAATATATAATTATTTTTTTCAAAATTCTCACTGAAACGATACCAAAAGCGTGCCAAGATTTGTTCTTTTAGGGTTAAGAATTAAAAGATAAAAGTTAATAGTTTTTGTAAGGAATGATGGAGTTGGGCAGGAGATACTCTGAAGAAAAATGACTTAGTGAACATAAAGATTGTTGTTAATTGAAATTGGTAAATTTATATTTGATGATAAAAGGGGAAAAACGTATTACTTTGTTATAAAAAGTTTGTCAGTTTAAAAAAAAGTGTTACCTTTGCCCCCAGAAATCCTCAGAGAGACTATTTGAGGATTTTTTATTTTTATATAAACATAACAACATTAAAAGAACATTATGAAGAAAGTATCATATTACACTGCAGAAGGGCTGAAAAAGCTGCGCGATGAACTCAATCAGCTGAAAGATGTGGAGCGCCCTCGTGCTTCTCAGGCTATTGCTGAGGCACGTGACAAAGGAGACCTCTCAGAAAACGCCGAATACGATGCTGCTAAAGAAGCACAAGGCTTATTGGAAATGAAAATAGCTAAGCTAGAAGAATTGGTAGCTAATGCACGCATCATTGATGAATCGCAATTAGATGTGAGCAAAGTACTCGTACTTTCGACTGTAAAGCTCAAAAACTTAGCTAACAAGATGGAAATTACCTATACCCTTGTGGCAGAAAGTGAAGCTGACCTAAAAGCAGGAAAAATATCGGTGAGTTCGCCTATTGGCAAAGGGCTTTTGGGCAAATCGGTAGGTGAAATTGCTGAGATTAAGGTACCTAATGGCACTCTTAAAATGGAGATTCTTGAGATAAGTAGGTAATTAATTTGTTCAGTACAAAAATGTTTTGTACCTTTGCGAAAACTAAACAAATCAGACTATGACACTTACAGTAACTCAATTACTAAGTGAGAAAATTGATGCTCAGACAGCAGAGGCTCTTACTACTTATGTTTCTGAAAAAGTAAAATCAGAAATTGATGTAAGAACACAAACCCTTGCAACAAAGCAAGATTTAGCGCAGGCTAAATTAGATATCATAAAATGGGTGGTGGGATTATTTATTACTCTTGCCCTTATGATTATTGGTTTATACTTAAAGATTGGCTAAGTCCTAAAATTTAAACTAACAAATAGAAAAAATGAGTATCTTTACAAAAATTATCAACGGAGAAATTCCCTGCTATAAAGTAGCAGAAGACGATGAGTTTATAGCTTTTTTTGATATCAACCCTAATGCGAAGGGGCATACCCTTTGTGTTCCTAAGCAGGAAATCAGTTATATCTTTGATATGGAAGACGACCATTATTTGCGCCTAATGGCTTTCTCAAAACGTGTAGCTAAAGCCCTTGAAAAGGTAGTACCTTGTAAGCGTATAGGGGTAGCTGTAGTAGGTCTTGAAGTGCCTCATACTCACGTGCACTTGATTCCTATCAGTGAGATGAGCGAAATGACCTTCCAGCACAAAGTGAAGATGACTGATGAAGAGTTCAAAGAACTGGCGCAAAAAGTAAGAGAAGCTTTCTAATAAAAAAGGCTATCAACAAGTATTAAGTTGTTGATAGCCTTTTTTAGTCGTAGCACGACAGGCTGTTAAGACAATAGCCCATCTAATGCATCGGTGTAAGTCTTTTTAGGAGCTACCCCTACTTGACGACCTACAACTTCACCGTTTTGGAATACCAATACTGTAGGGATGTTACGGATGCCGTATTTAGCAGCAAACTCTTGGTTGTTATCCACATCTACTTTACCTACTACTACTCTACCTTCGTATTCTTTAGAGATTTCTTCAACTACGGGAGCGAGCATACGGCAAGGTCCGCACCACACTGCCCAAAAGTCTACTAATACAGGCTGGGTACTTTTAAGCACCAAGTCTTCAAAATTTCCATCTGTTATTTCTAATGCCATACTAATATGTTTTTATATTGTTGTTAATAATTTGTGCAAAGATACAAACTTTATCTGATATGCAAAACACTACAATAATAGTTTTTTGTTATACTGTTATAAAGTTTGTTATCTACGCACTGATTGTAAGAACTCTGAGAGTTTCTTTTTACCAGATGAGAAAGTGAATTTTCCTTGTAACTGATAATAGTTTTGGGGATCGACTACATTTTGGTAAGCCTCTTGAGCGATGATGAGCTTATTGTCGTCAAAAGAGAGCTCTTCCATTAGCATTCCTACTTGCTCTGTGGTAAAGGATACGATGTTCTTTTGAGCGCGGAAAAAAGCTAACTTGTCTTTATCGAAACTTTCGTCCTTGTACATTTTAAAGAAGTTATTAAAATCACCTTGACGCATCATAGGAGCACCTCCATAGCCTCCGCCGTATGAGCGATTCCACACATCGTTCCATTGACGACCGTGATAAGAGGGCTGGTTGTTGTTCAAGCTAATTTCGTCTAACAAATACAAGCCGTCGCGTGAAAAGAAGTCCATAATCATACGGGTGTTGTTACGTGGATTGATAGTTACGCGATAGATGAGGGTACGTCCTTGCCAAATGCTGAGTGGTTGAGGGTTAGCTGTTACGTCGAAGAAGCGGTACATACCGGTAGTACTGGTAATCTCTTGATCGCCTATACTCACGGTAAAGCGGTCACGTTCAGGAATACGGATAAAGACTTCGGCATAACCACCGTTATAGTCGTATTCCCAATCGATATTTACGGAGATACCACCGCCACCGCGCCCAATAACAGCGCGTGCTTGCTTGTTTTGACGGTATTCATTTTGCAACAAGCGACCTGCTGAGCCTACTTCTTGTGCCCAGCTTACTGAGGATAAAACCCCTAAGCATAGTAATAATAACTTTTTCATAAGTGTATTTAAATTAAAACATCCCCCCTGCCCCCTTCAAAGGGGGAGATGTGCTACAAAAGCGACACTGGGACTTTCATTTTGATAATGAGCAGCGAAATTCGTGCCAAAGACGTTTTTTAGGTAAAAGGTAAGAGGTAAAAAATAAAAAAGTACTTAATTTTTAGTTGCTAAGAGGAATGTTGGGTGAAATTTAACAATAATTTAACATAAGAAGGAAGGGGAATTTGTACCTTTGCGTTGTCTAATTAATAAAACATTATAGCAAATGAAAAAGCTTTTAAAAATGGCTTTTATAGCCGTAGCAATTTTGGTAGTGTCGTGCGGAAAATCGGAAGATAGTAGTATTAACGCCAAAGACTTAGTAGGCACTTGGTATTTAGAAAGTATGAGTGATGGAAAAGATTCTGTACCGCTTGACGATTGCCTCAAGCGAACAAATGTAGTTTTCACTGATACCCAAATTACATTTACTTTGTATGGGGGAATTGCTGGTAATTGTCAAGAGTTGCAAAAAGGAACTGAATCTTATCGCATTTCAGGCAATAGAATCATTAGTGGTGATGAAGCTCCTAAAGTTTCTTTATCAGGGAATAAGCTTACCGTTACTGACACTGAAATAATTAATGGGAATAGTATTACCGCAACAATGGTGTTTGTAAAGCGATAATCTTTATAAATGCGGATCAGAGGTTAAATTAAATAGTTGATTATAAACCTCCCCCTATCCCCTTCCAAAAGGGGAATATTGTGATGGCCATCATAACTTACTATAAAACAAATGTTATCAATGTTTAACTATTGATTCATATTACAAATTAAAAAAGCGCAATGCCTTGAGGGATGTTGCGCTTTTTTATTGTTAATAATGTAAGAGGGTTAATTGCTATTAGCCTCTACACGTACTGAAAAAGGTAATTGATTATTAGGGAATTTGACTTTGCCTAAAGTTGTAGTACGACAAGCGGGTGAATACTTTGTCAAAGTTTGCAACACATTTCTTTCTTTGAGAAAATGCAAAAATTACAGATTTACTTCTTTGGATAATATTTAAATTACTACCTTTGCCACAAAATTAGGAACAGAATGAATTTATTGATTTATATTATAGCTTATCCTATTGTTTGGGGGATTTCCCGATTGCCTTTTTGGCTTCTTTATGGGGTATCTGATTTTCTTTACTTTATACTTTATACGCTATTGAAGTACAGGGTGAAGGTAGTGCGCAAGAACCTTCGTACGGCTTTTCCTTTTAAGACAGAAGCGGAACTTAGAACAATAGAAAGCAAGTTTTATCATCACTTTTGCGATACTTTATTAGAGATGGTGAAATCGTATGGAATGAGCGAAAAACAGATGAAGAAGCGTATGGTATTTCAGAATTTAGAAGTGTTGAAGAAATACGAAAAACAAGAGCATAATATCGTGATTATGTGTAGTCATTATGCGAGTTATGAGTGGTTGTTGTCTTTGGCTTATTTTCTTGAACACAAGTCGTATGCGCTTTATACTCCGCTGAGCAATAAGTATTTCGACAGGTTGTTACAAAAAATACGAATGAAGCACCACAGTTATCTTTTGCCTCGCTACACGGCGCACAGAGAGATGAAAAAGCACAAAGATGCGCACGGGGTGTACTGTTATGGTTTTGCTTCAGACCAAATTCCTAATAATAAGAAGAACTATCGGCGTCCGTTTTTAGGGCTTAACGTGCCTGTGTTTACAGGGGCAGAACGCTTAGGGAAGGCACTCAATACGGTGATTGTATTTGCTAAGATAGAGAAACTAAAGCGGGGTTATTACCAAACGACTTTTGAGGTTTTGGCGGAAAACCCTACTGAATATGTGGATTTTCAGATTACGGATATGTTTTTTGAGCGCGTAAACAGGCAGATTTACGACCAACCGGAGTTTTATCTGTGGACGCACAACAGGTTTAAGAGAATGCAATAACAGGTGGAAAATGAGAAAATTATAAAAAGAGACGTGGTTAATCGGAGTTTTGAGAGAGGATTGGAGAGAGGACAAAAAGTTTGAAAAAGATAACCTCCCCCTAATTCACTTACTCGGCAATTGCCGACAACCCTCCAAAGGGGGAATTGGTGACGGGAAAGAAATGTATTGGAGTTGTCGGAAGGGAACGGAGGAATTCGGAAGAGAGTTTTTAGCTAAAAGATAGAAGATGAGCTGTAAGAAGGGTATGCTTAGCTTATACAAAGCTTATAGGAAGCTTATACGAATCTTGGACGATTGTTATACAAAGGGCTTATAAGTGATTGATTAATACTGTAATACAATAATGCCAATAATGCTAAAAACAGGGTTTCGAGACGAAAGAAAGAGAAGAGATGTTAGGCATTAGGTCATAGGCAATAGGGGGAGATGGACGAGGAACGAGGGATGAATGACAAAAGAAACCTCCCCCTAGCCCCCCTCAAGGGGGGAATTGTGGTGACGGGGAAAGTGAAGGTAAAGAGGGGATGTATAACGGTTATCATAACTCATTATAGACCAGATGTTATTAATTCTTAATCCTTGACTCATATTTAAAATAATATCTAATAGAATGAAAATTATAATTGTTAAGATGAAAAAGATATTATCCTTTGTATTTTTGTGTTTGATGATGGCTTGTAACCAGCAGGCAAGTACTTCAAAAGAAGAAACTAAACAGGACACTGCTTCTGCCGTGCCCGAAACTTTTTACACTGAGTATGTAAATCCACTGATGGGTACGGACTCGAAGTTTAGTCTGTCCAACGGGAATACCTATCCTGCTATTGCGGTGCCTTGGGGAATGCACTTCTGGACGCCCCAAACGGGCAAAATGGGCGACGGCTGGGCATACCAATATCACGCTGATAAGCTTGTGGGCTTTAAGCAAACCCACCAGCCGAGTCCGTGGATTAATGACTATGGAGCTTTTGCCTTGATGCCGGTAGTGGGCGACTTGAAAATTAAAGAGGAAGAGCGCGCTTCGTGGTTTTCGCATAAGGCTGAGACGGCTCAACCACATTACTATAAGGTGTACTTAGCCGATTACGACACTTCGGTGGAGATTACTCCTACTTCGCGTGCGGCTCAGTTCCGCATTACTTTCCCTGAGAGTGATAAGGCTTATTTGGTTTTAGACGCTTATTTTAAAGGCTCGATGGTACAAGTATTACCCAAAGAACGCAAAATTATAGGCTATGCCCGCAACAACAGTGGTGGTGTACCTAAGAATTTTCACAACTATTTTGTACTTACGTTCGACAAAGATTTTGAGAGCGTACAAACGTGGGGAGACGGATTTAAGCTGACAAAAAAGCCTGAAAGCAAGGGCGAACACACAGGCGCGGTGATAGGATTTCGCACGAAAAGAGGCGAACAGGTAACGGTGAAGGTAGCGTCGTCGTTTATTTCGCCTGAACAAGCGCTATTGAACTTGCAAACGGAGCTCAGCAATGACACTTTTGAACAGACGAAACAAAAAGCACTTACTCTTTGGGAGAGTGAACTCGGCAAGATACAAGTGGAAGATGACAATATAGACCATTTGCGCACTTTCTACTCTTGTTTGTACCGCACATTGCTCTTCCCGCGCACTTTTTACGAGTACGACAAGGCAGGTGAAATGGTGCATTACAGTCCGTATAACGGCAAGGTGGAAAAGGGGTATATGTTCACCGATAATGGCTTTTGGGATACATTCCGTGCCGTATTTCCGCTTTTTAACCTGCTGTATCCTGAGATGAACCAACAGATGATGAAGGGATTGGTGAACGCTTATAAAGAATCGGGCTGGTTACCCGAATGGGCAAGTCCAGGTCACAGAGATTGTATGATAGGGTCGAACTCGGCTTCTATCATTGCCGATGCGTATTTGAAAGGCAATATAGAGGAGGCTGATGCCGAAATTCTTTTAGAAGCAATGCTCAAGAACGCTACCCAAAACGAGGACAGACCGGTGAAATCGGTAGGGCGTGAGGGGGTAGATTACTACAACACTTTGGGCTATGTGCCTTACGATGTGAAGATTAACGAGAATGTAGCCCGCACATTGGAGTATGCTTATGCCGATTATTGCATTGCTCGTATGGCAGAAAAGATGGGTAAGGCGGACATTGCTAAACAGTATTACGAACAATCGAAACGCTACAAGAATGTGTTTGACCCCGAAACGAAGTGGATGCGGGGCAAGAATAAGAACGGAGAGTTCCAGTCGCCGTTTAATCCACTGAAATGGGGCGATGCGTTTACTGAAGGCAACAGTCTGCACTACACCTGGTCGGTATTTCAGGATATTGAGGGACTCATAGAGCTAATGGGAGGCAAAGCCGCTTTTGAAAAGAAGATAGACGAAGTGTTTGAGATGCCACCGCTGTTTGACGATTCGTACTACGGTTTTACCATACACGAAATCCGTGAGATGCAACTCATAAATATGGGGAACTACGCACACGGCAACCAGCCTATACAACACCTCATTTATCTGTACAATTACGCAGGTAAACCCCAAAAAGCGCAAGCTAAACTACGGGAAGTGATGGAAAAACTCTACACTCCTACGCCCGACGGTTATTGCGGTGATGAGGATAACGGGCAGACTTCGGCTTGGTACGTATTTTCAGCCTTAGGCTTTTATCCTGTAACGCCAGCCAGTGATAACTACATACTCGGTAACCTACTGTTTAAAACGGTGAGCTTGCAACTACCTGAAGGCAAGAAGTTTTTAATAAAAAGTGTCGCTCGCAATTCCGACAGCAACTTAGTGGAGTACGTACAACTGAACGGCAAGAAAATAGAAGGTTTTGAACTGCCGTTTACAGCTTTTAGAGAAAATGGCACACTCACATTCTACAGGTAATGAACGGATGTGAAAATTAGCAAATTAGTGAATTTGGTACGCTCTTTGATTTACTGATAGTAGTTTCATCAAAAAACTTTCAGTAATGAAAATCAAGCATTTTTTATCAGCAACAGCTTTGCTACTTCCCTTAGCAATGACCGCCCAAAAGTCAGTAGTGCCTGAGGTGAAGGTAGTGAATGAGCGCAATGCCAACCCTATGGTGTTGCAAGACCTTTCCGTAGACATCTTGGTGGTAGGCCAGACGGCGATGACCACTATGGAAATGACCTTTTACAACCCCAATAGTCGCATAATGGAAGGCGAATTTCAATTCCCTCTTGCTGATGGACAGCAGGTGTCTCGTTTCGCCTTGGACATCAACGGCAAACTACGTGAAGGGGTGGTAGTAGATAAAGCCTTAGGTCGCAAAGCCTTTGAGGACATAGTGCGCAGGGGTGTAGACCCAGGCTTATTAGAAAAGACTGAGGGCAACAACTTTAAAGCCCGTGTATACCCTATGCCTGCTAAAGGTACACGGCGCGTGCTCATCGCCTTTGAACAAGAACTCGGTGAACGAGGTAGACAAGATTACTACTTCTTGCCTATCACGGCTAATGTAACACTCAAAAACTTCAAGGTGCGCACTGAGGTGGTCTCCCGCTTTGTAAAGTCAGATATTCAGAACAGCTTGCAATTAGACTTCAAGCAGGCGCGCAATAGTTATATCAGTGAGGTAAGTAAGCAAAACTTCACCCTCAACCAGAACATTGCGCTTACTTTCCCCAAAATTGAGAAGCCACAAGCCATTACAGCTACTAAGGGTAACCAGACTTATTTTTACGGCAATATCGCTTTGAGCAATGCCAAAGCTAAAAGTAGACCCACTCCTAAGGAAATAGGACTCTTATGGGACGCATCGCACTCAGCAAGCCAGCGCAATAGAGAAAAAGAGTTTACTTTCTTGGATGCTTATTTTAAGGAACTTAAAGATACTAAGGTAGTGCTTAGCACTTTTAATATACGCACGGCAAAAACACAAACTTTTGAGGTAAAAAGTGGCAATTGGCAAGCTCTCAAATCGCATTTAGAGAACTTACAATACGACGGTGCTACCGATGGCAATGCTATTGATTTCAATCTCAAAGGCGATGAGTTGCTACTCTTTAGCGACGGTATTTTCAACTTTGGTGCAAAAGAATTTTCGGTGAACGAAGTAGTGAAACAAACTAAAGTACCCGTGAGTGTGGTAAATGCTTCGGCTGTAGCCAATACCCCAAAAATGCAATACTTAGCCAATGCTACGGGCGGTAGCTTTATTGATTTGACAACCCTCACCACTGAGCAAGCAATAAAAGTAGCACGTACAGTACCTTTTCAATTGCTGAATGTGCAAGTAAAAAGCGGTAAAGTAACCAATGTGCTTCCGCAGAAAGGTGCGACTATCACTAAAGGTAATTTTACCTTGGCAGGAGAATTGCAAAGCGAAGAAGCTACTTTGGTACTCAGCTTTGGGTATCCTAAAAATACAGTCGTAGAAAAAGAAATTAAATTTACGACTAACAAAGATGCTTCCGAGAGCGAGTTTGCCCTCTTGCGCCGAATTTGGGCAGAGAAGCAAATTGCACAATTAGAGCGCGAAGGAGCTGACCAAAAGCAAATAGACGCCATAGGGCGCGAGTACGGCATAGTAACCGAAGGTACTTCGCTCATCGTATTAGAAACTCTGGAAGACTATGTGCGCTATCGCATTACCCCACCTGAAGAATTGCAAATGGAATACTCTAAACGTTTAGCTAATCAAGAAAAGCAAAAAGAGGATACTGCTAAGCGTATTTTGGATAGAGTTGTAGAACAATCAAAAAAGCAAAGCGAATGGTGGAACACAGTATATCCTGTGAAAGGCACTGAACCTAAGAAAAATAGAGAAGAGCCTATATTAGAAGAAGCGGTAGTGTCAGGCTACTCACAGAGTCGTCGTCCGCGTAGCCAACGAAGAGTAGAGCGTAATGCCAATGTAAGAACAGAAGAAGTGGTAGACAATGATATTGCTGCAGTAGAAGCTATAGAAGTTATAGAAGAAGCTCCTTCAATAGACGTGCCGTTTCAAATAATAGAACGTAGTGCGGAGAAAGATGTTAGTAGTAATGCTATGGCTAAAAGAGTAGCTACTCCGCATAACACTCCTGCCTCTACCCCTATCTCAAAAATAGAGCTCAACGCCTATAACCCTGATACGCCTTACCTCAAAGTAATGGAGTACACCGATGAAAATAGAGCCGTTGAAACCTATTACAAGCTCAAAAAAGAATACGGCAACACACCTTCCTTTTATGTAGATGTCGCTGACTATTTCTTCAAGAAAGGTAATCGTGAGCAAGCTGTTTTAGTAATATCTAATTTGGCAGAGCTCGGTTTGGACGACCCTCAGTTGTTGCGTATGTTGGGCTACAAGCTCAGTAATTACAATGCTAAGAAAGAAGCGGTATGGGTATTTCGTAAGGTGGTAACTCTGCGTGAGGAAGAACCACAGTCTTTTCGCGATTTGGGCTTAGCACTTGCTGACGATGGTGCCTATAACGAAGCCGTGAAAAACCTTTATAAAGTAGTTACAGGTGAGTGGAGCAGTAGGTTTGGTGATGTACAAATCGTAACAATGAACGATATCAATAGCTTAGTTTTGCGTCATAAAGGCATTGATGTAAGCTATATCGACAAGCGTTTACTCAAAAAAGAATCCGTAGATGTGCGAGTAGTACTCTCTTGGGACACCGACAATTGCGATATGGACTTATGGGTAACCGACCCTAAAGGCGAGAAGTGTTACTACCGAAACACACTTACTTACCTCGGTGGTAAAATCTCACGTGATGTTACTCAAGGTTACGGTCCCGAAGAATTTATGCTCAAGAAAGCTGAAAATGGCAAGTACAAAGTGCAAGTGAATTACTACGGCACCCGTTCACAAAAACAACTGATGCCTGTGAGTTTGCGCATTACCTTCTACGCTCACTACGGTACACCGCAGCAAAAGCAACAAGAAACTACCGTACGTCTTAGCAATGCTAAGGAAGTAATTGAAGTAGGAAGTTTTGAATTTTAATACTGGATAATAATTAAAAGCAAAAAGGCTGTTCAGCAAGTGCTGAACAGCCTTTTCCATTATGAAAAATTAATAAATTTAGATTAATGATTAAAGGTTTACAGGATAAGATTGGTGACCGAAACGAAGCCCAAAGAAGAAATTAAATTCCTTAGCTGAGCGGGTGATCACATTCCCTAAAATAGTGCTTGAGCCCAATACCAAAGGTCCTAAGCGCAAGGCTATTCCCACATTAGCTTTAGATACTTGGTTGTACGAAATAGGTAAATAAGCTCCAAAACTATTTGTGTCGTAGTGAGGAGTAAGAGAAAGCTCATTAGCATAAGTAGCGTTATATAGCTCTTTATCCTTTGTAGAAGCAATATTCACTTGTCCTGATAAGTTCAAATAGAACGCATCAACCACGCGATAATCGGCGCTGAGGTTAAAAGTAGAAGGCAATGACGACCTCAATTTAGAGCCCGTAGCTTTTGTTTCATCAAAATGACTCTTCAAATTCTCTTCTGATAAATCATCTATGGTTAAAGTCGTACTTTGGGTTGCAGGCATTCTGTAGCGGTAAGAGTTCTTATTGGCAGTGTATTGCAAGCGCCCGAGATCCATTAGTGAAATCCCTACACGCAAATCGTGAGGATTGTTGTGGCAACGAGGGCAACCGTCCTTTCGGAACTCATACGTAGCTCCTAAATCAAAAGCCAATGTAGTAGCCTCTGAGCTAAAATATAATTTATTTGCTTTTACATTATCAAAATCAACTAAATCTACCCCACCGTTCAGTACTTCCAAAGTACCGTTAGCCGATTGAATATTTAAGTTCACTTTGCCCTTATCGCTATTAGGCGTTAATGTAGCCGAACCCTCAAAGTCTTTAAAACCTACATAAATATTACCAGAGCCCTGTACTAATTTAGCACTCGCACCCACTTTCACCGAGTTCGTACCGTCAAAATACACTTCACCTGACCACGAAAAACCTACTTCCGAGAAAGCATTTATTACTATCTCTTGGTTGTTAATACTCACTTGGTAAGGGTTCGTGAGCTCTAAGTCGCTTAAATCAGTAACAAATGATTGCAACATTTTAGCATCTACGTTGCGCACATCACCTAAAACGCGTACACGAGAAAAAATTCCTACTGTATGCTGGTCATTTATCTTCACAAAAGCCGAAGGTCCTAACACATCAACATTAACTTTCGCGTTGATATTGTTAAAACCCAAGATAGGATTCTGAGTATCAACACGCGTATACTCGTTAAAGCTATTGGTAAGATTAGGGGTGAGTTTAATAGCATTGTTACCAAAACCCAAGTTCACTGTAGCGATATTGGCGTCCCACGAACGCTTACTACTAATCATATTCGCAGGATTTGATGTTACAGGAAAAATACCCGAATAATTGCTCTCTCGAAGCCCTGCATATGATTGCTGAGCTTCCACAGCCATTGTAGTTAAAAATAAGGCTGATAAAATTACTTTCTTCATTCTATAAAAAACACTTGTTTAAATTGCGTGGCAAAAGTACAATATTTTATCAAATAACAAACAAAACACCACAAAATTATTTGCAAAATTAATTTAATAACCTTATCTTTGCCCTCTCTATCCTGCCATTTACCGTTGAGCTACCCCTTGAAAAACCACATACAATTCTATTTACTTTGCTCTTATTTAACATTTATTTAGCATAATCCATTATCTAAGTTTCGTTTTGTCGCCGTTTTAGGTAGGGCATACATTCGGCTTTTGTATAACAATCGTCCAACATTCGTATAAGGTTTGTATAAGCTTCCTATATCTAATTATTGATTATCAAAGGCGTACATCACCTAAATACATCTTGTCTCTGAAAGTTTACGAAAGAAATAATATTTAAAACGTAATTTTTATAACCCTGTTTAATCTATAGAAGATTTTAAAAAAAACATTATTTTTATGAAAAAAATAATTCTCGTAGGATTGAGCCTCGTCGCGCTCTCCTGTCATACCACACAAAAAATAACACAAACAACCCCATCAGAAGAAGAAATGCTTAAAAATATTACGCATAATCTCATTATTAGCTATCAAAATCAAAAAGCATTGATACTTTTGAAGAAAGAAGTGCAAAAATACGGAGCTGAAATGCTTTATGAATACAAAATTATCAAAGGAATAGCCATTAAAGTACCCGAAAATAAAGATATTCGTGAGGCAAAAACCTATTTTTCTAATATCAAAGGCGTAACATCTGTAGAATACGACCAGATAAACCATATTAATTACTAATTATCAATCAGTAATCATTAATATATGACAATCCGACAAATCACCCTTGCCGATACCGCTGCCCTACAAGCGATCGGCAAACAAACATTTTTTGAAACCTTTGCGGCGACGAATACCGAAGCCGATATGCAACAGTATCTTAAGAAAAGCTTTGCAACAGCCAAGGTACAACAAGAACTCTCAAACCCCAATTCACTGTTTTTCTTCGCAGAAGAAGCAGGCGAGGTACGAGGCTATCTAAAAGTAAACTTTGCCGATGCTCAAACCGAATTGCAAGACCCTTAAGCGATGGAGATAGAGCGCATCTATGTGCTCAAATCCTTTCACGGCAGTGGGGTAGGGCAGGAGCTCTACCAAAAAGCCATAACAGTAGCTCGTGAACAAGCTGTACAATACGTATGGCTCGGCGTATGGGAGCAAAACCCCCGTGCCATTCGCTTCTATGAAAAGAACGGATTTGTACCTTTTGACAAACACGTATTTGTCCTCGGTAACGACCCACAAACCGATATTTTAATGAAGAAAACTTTAACAAAAGATTAACGCGTTCCCGCGCTTGTCTATAATTATTTTTGCCGTACCTTTGCACCACGACAACAAAACCACATAACACCCAAAAACAAGGAAGTGTTTTTTTGTAAAACGCTTCCTTTTTAGTATATTATTTTTAATAAAATTATCTTTCAGACCTGTCCAAATTCTCTGACCTGTCTGATAGCTAACCCCTAAATCTAAAATAACAAACATTATGAATAAAATCTTTTTAGCAGCAACAGCTATCGCATTGGTAGCTTGTAATAACGGAAATCAGCAACAGCAAGGATCTCAAGGTACTGTGTCCTACCCTGTGATTGTGGTAGGCGAACAAAATACCGTCGCAAACCTCTCTTACCCTGTGAATATCGAAGGGGTGGTGAATAGTGCCGTACAAGCCAAAATATCTGGCTATATCACCAAAGTATTAGTAGACGAAGGTCAGGTAGTAACCCAAGGGCAAGCGCTCTTCCAGCTCGAAACCCAAACCCTTAACCAGTCCGCTGCTTCAGCCAAAGCAGCGGTAGAAGTCGCTAAGGTAGAAGTAGATAAATTGGTGCCTTTGGTTGAAAAGAACATCGTGAGCCCTATCCAGCTCGCTACTGCCCGCGCCAATCTGCAACGCGCGCAAGCCACTTACAATGAGGTGGCGAGCAACATCGGTTTTGCGGTCGTAAAAGCACCCGTGAGTGGGGTAGTAGGTGCTATTAACTTCCGCGAGGGAGCACTCGTAAATGCCAATAACACAGTGCTCACTACCGTATCCGACGTGAAAGAGGTATATGCCTACTTCTCAATGAACGAAAAAGAATATCTCAACTTTTTAGGCAATACCGAAGGCAACACTACTGCCGAGAGACTCAAAAATTTACCCGAGGCTTCTTTGGTGTTAGCTAACGGAAAGGAATATGCCGAGAAAGGCAAGATACAAGCCGTAACCGGTCAGATTGATGCTACTACCGGTAGTATGCAGTTCCGCGCAACATTTCCTAACCCTAACAAGGTGCTCACCAATGGCAATAGTGGTACGATCAAAATTCCACAACACTTTAACAACTCGCTTGTTATCCCCGAAGTAGCTACTTTTGAGCAACAAGGAAAAGTATTCGTGTATAAAGTTGAAAAAGATACCCTCAAGCAAGCCGTCATCACCCTTAAAAATCGCGCCGATAACTATGCCGTAGTAGAAAGCGGACTCCAAAAAGGGGATGTCATCCTCGCTCAAGGTCTTAACAAAGTACGCTCAGGCGTAGTTATCAAACCCGAACCCATCTCAATGGACAGCCTCGTAAAGAAAATTCAACCCATTTTCTAAGGTAATACTAACAAGTAATAGCACTTTGACAAAGTCTCAAACTTTGTCAAAGTCTTCATTTGTCACTTGTCATTATGAAATATTTATTTTTATTTTTCTTCTCTCTGCCCCTCACAGCCCAAATCACTGTCACAGGAAAGGTTACTAATTATTATTTGGATAAAGAACAAACTTCTTTTATCTATACTGATACAGGAAAAAGAGCACGTATAGATAAAAATGGACTTTATTCTATTGAAGTAAAACAATGGGACGTAATTAAATTCTATGAACCTAACGTTTGTTTTGTAGTTATTGAGAATGCCCCTAAACAAACATACAATACTTCAATAGCTCCCCTGCCTAAAGGAATGATTTGTGTGGAATATACTTACACTTGTGGTATTTGTTTTTTTCTTGATGGAAAACCTGTGAAGGAAGAAAATAGAGAACAATTTAAAGAAAACTTACGCAAAGGGGTATTTGCTAAATATACATTACTTGTAGAGGATAAATTAAAGGAGAAGTATGGTTATTTTTATTCTTATGGTGTAGATGCTTATACTAAGGAATATTTAGAAAAACAAGAAGATACCTCTCTATAATTGTTAATTATTAATTGTGAATTGTTAATTGAAAACTTATGAATAAATTTTATAAATCATTCGCTATAGCTGCTATAGCCTTTACCCTTACCGCTTGCGCAGGTCGCAAAGCTTACGAGCGTCCGCAAGCCATTGACGAAAAGCTCTTCCGCACCGATAGCCCCGCTACCGATGCCCAGAGCGACGCCTCCCTCTCGTGGCGCAACATCTTCACCGACCCGCTCTTGCAACAGCACATCAGCAAGGCACTGAGCCAAAACCTCGATGTGCGTATCGCCTTGCAAAGCGTACAATCGGCGCAGGCATACCTGAAGCAAAGCAAAGCGGCATTTGTCCCTACCCTCTCAGTAGGTGCCAACTACACCCGCAGTACTTCCTCCCTCAATGCAGGAGGCTTTGCTACCGACCGCACTTACAACAATGCGTTCGATATCACAGGCACTGCCTCTTGGGAAGCCGACATCTGGGGCAAGCTATCGGCTCAAAAACGCGCTTCTTACGCCAGCTATTTGGCTACTTTGGAAGCCCAAAAAGCCGTGCAATCCGAAGTAGTCGCTACCTTGGCAACTGCTTATTACCAACTCTTGATGCTGGACGAACAGAAAAAGGTGCTTGAACAAACGATTGAGTTCCGCTCTCAAAGTTTGGAAACGACCAAACAACTCAAAAATGCGGGTTCTACTACCGAAGTAGCGACCAAACAAATCGAAGCACTCGTGTACAACGCACAGGCGCAACTCATTACAGTGAATAATAGCATCTGGGCATTGGAGAATACGATCTGCGTACTCTTGGGCGAAGAACCCCATACGATAGAACGCTCTACGCTTGCAAGCCAACAATTCCCTACCCAATTCCGTCAGGGGTATGCTGCGAGTTTGCTCGAAAACCGTCCCGATGTGGCACGTGCCGAACTCAACCTGCGCAACGCCTTTGAACTCACCAATGTAGCGCGTTCCAATTTTTATCCTACCCTTACCCTTTCCGCCCGCGGGGGTATCAGCAGCACCGAACTCGATACGTGGTTCTCTGCCAAGTCAATGTTTGCTAATTTCGTGGCAGGATTGGCGCAACCTATCCTCAACCGCCGACAAATACGCACCCAATACGAGGTACAACAAGCCGCTCAAGAAACCGCTTTGCTCAATTTCAAGAAAGCCATTCTCTCTGCCGGCAAGGAAGTGTCCGATGCGATGCGTCAGTTCAGCTCGCAAGACGACTTCGTTCAGCTCAAAACCAAAGAGATGGAAGCCTATCAGCAAGCTACCGACTATTCCAAACAGCTCTTTGACAGCGGTATGGTAAACTATCTCGAGGTCATCACTGCCGAAGTAAACCGCCTCAACGCCGAACTTAGCGTTGCCAACGCCCAGTTTACCCGTATGCAGTACGGCATTACCCTATACAAAGCCCTCGGTGGTGGCTGGCGGTAGTGCGAGCCGCACAGGCAATTACACACTTTGCCAAAGTTTCAAACTTTGGCTAAGTTGATTTCAGCCTCGTCTGCCCAGTCTGCCTTGTCTGATAACAAACAATAAACCATTAATAATTATGCAATCACGTGAAAACATCCAAGAATTGAACGACCATTTACAGGCGTTCCCAAAGGCAGAAGACATCTTTACGAAAGACCAACAATGGCTTTCAAAGCACTTTCTGCCCCTGATGAGTATCGATTTAGCAGAAATCAACCCCGATTGGGCAGGACAAAAAGTGTATATGTTATGCCCTTTTGAGGCAAATATAGGATATATGGGGGGAAACACTACCGAATATCACAATGAATACACCGCCCCTAACTGGGTAACGTTCAAACTCACCGATGATAACAAGTTTGAGTTCTTAGGAAATGAAGGATTTTTTGAAAGAACTAAATATCATAACTGGGATTTTGATTCTAAAGAAGAGAAAGAACTTCAAGAAATGGTGGAGTCCTATGAGCAAAGCAAGAAAAACATAATAAAATACGGTACCTTAGTAGATACAAATTATCCCGAATATAAAGGTAAACCTAATAGAGTAAATTATTTGAACAATTTAGGTGGAGATATATGGAGTGGAAATTGGCAAGGCTCTATTGATGATGGTGAGTATCCAAAGGCTTTCGATATGCAATTGGAGTATGAAAGACAACCCTCACCTGATTGGATTAAAATTTCATACCAAGGAAATCCATTTTATTTTATTGCAGATACAGCAAGTTATGATTGGTGTAAGGGGCATATAGATGCTATCATTATGTTTTACGAGCCCGTAAGCCGTATCGTACTATTCACTTTTGATTATTCGTAAATTGATTAAGCAATTTGAATATATTAACAATTTAATTAAATCATTAATTACCCGTGCGGCTCGTATCGAATGAAAACACTCATTATAGTAACACCCTCGCTGGCGCGAGCTTGTAGCTCGTGCCTCCCTATTCGTCCAATAACAGCAATTATTATCACAAATGAAAAGATTATTTTTAACCTCATCGTTCAGTTCAGTAGCAAAATTGTTTGAAGATTTTGCAGGTGAACCCATAAATGGGAAAAAACTTGCTTTTATCCCAACAGCAAGTTTGGTAGAAAAAGTGCGTTTTTATGTAGATGATGATAGAAAAGCCTTTGAAAAATTAGGTTTTATCATAGAAGAATTAGAAGTTTCTACCGCTACTACCGAAGAAATAGCCCAAGCATTAGAGCAAAATGATTATATTTTTATCTCTGGAGGGAATACATTCTACCTAATGCAGGAACTAAAAAAGAAAGGAGCAGACAAGCTACTTATAGAACAAATTAATAACGGAAAGTTGTACATAGGTACTTCGGCAGGTTCTATCATTGCTTCTCCTAATATTGAGTTCGTTAGTGATATGGATGAAACTAAAAAAGCTCCAGAATTAACTGATTATTCAGGATTACATTTGGTAGATTTTTACTTTTTGCCTCATTATTTGAACTTCCCTTATAAGGAAATTACTCAAAAAATAGTAAACGAATATTCACAGAAAATAGATTTGCGACCTATTTCTAACAATCAAGTAATTACGGTTTTAGGTAATGAAATAAAAACGCTTGAAAAACCTAAACGAGCAACTAAGAAATAGAAAGTTTTGTTGTGTTAGTTTCTCAATATCCCCCTTTGGAGTTTATTAGAGGAAGGTTTTTTAATATATTGCTTTACACTTTACTAAAATGAAAGCGTAGAAAAAAGTCAAAAATTGCTATTAAATAAATAATTTATATGAAAAATATATTATTAATATTAGTTTTAAGTGTCTTTTCTCTAAGTTATGCACAGAATAAAAATACTAAAAAAATGGAAAAACAAGTGTATATAGTACACGGATATGGCGCCACACCCGATAATCATTGGTTTAAGTGGTTAGAAGAAGAATTAAAAAAGCATAAAATTAAAGCTTATCGTATTGCAATGCCTTCTCCTGATAATCCAAACGTTGATGATTGGATAGCAACACTTAAAAAACAGGTGAATGTAACACCTCAAACAGTAATAGTAGCGCATAGCTTGGGTACGATTACTACTCTGGATTTCCTATTGGAGAGCAAAAAAGAACCTAAAGGTATCGTACTCGTATCGGGATTTTATGAACCAGTACCCAATTTTGAGAGCTTAAACCCATTTGTAGAGAAGTTTTCAAGTTTCAAGCGGTTACCAATGGTAGGTAAAGCAGTGGTTATTTCAGCTATAGATGACGATATAGTACCCACTCAGCTAAGTGATAATCTCTCTCGCTTGCTCAATTGTGAGTTTATTCGTCTTCCACAAGGGAAACACTTTCTCGACCGAGGAGGATATACTGAATTTCCATTAGTGAGAGATAAAGTATTAGATATCTTTAAGGAGAAATAACAACAAATTATGCCCAACATCTTATTGCAACAATTAGAAAACGCACTTCCCACAGGAATGCAAATCCCCGAAGAACTCCGTGCGCTCTACCAGTGGATAGAGGACAACGGCTATTGTGAGGAGAATGACGGGGTGCGTTACGGCTATCTCTATCCGCAAGACAAGCTAAGAGAAAGCTGGACAGAGGACGAACGCGAAGGTGGTACCGATATTTCGTTTTATGTAGCAACTCCTTCAGAACGTGAGGAACTGTTAGAGATTTCTTATGGGGAGCATAAGGAGGAAGCAGCTCGCCGTTTGATTTCTTTTGCACAGAGTGGAGGTGATGGTTCGGAATGTGCCTTGTGGTTGGACGATGAGGGAAATACCCAAATCGTGCATATCGGGTCGGGTTCAGGCTCTATGATGACCTGTGTATTGGTGAAAAACGGCTTGGATTTCTTGCGCCTTTTAGCTATTGGCTACGATGAAATTTGCTGGGATAGTGAATTAGCGACCCCACCTAATGAAGGAGAGAATGAAACATTTATCCACCCTAATACGAAATACCAAGAATGGGTACAAAATACCTTTCACACCACTATCCCCAAAATAGGTTTAGAGGTCGTTACCCCTCACGGAATGGACGATGACGATACCGATGACCCTTTTTTGAATTGGTTTTATGAGATGACAGATGAATAGAAACAAGCAACTTATTTATGATAATGATAAATATAACCAATTAAAAAGCTGTTATGAAGGACAAAAATAATGAAAGAAAAGAGTTTAGAGAAAAACTATTAAAAGGTCTTTCTCTTGCTTATCAGAAAATGATAGCCGAAAAACGTAAAAACAACCAACAAATAGTCGTGCGCCGTGAAGGCAAAATCGTTACGATTAACCCGTAGAGGAAAGAAATAAATGCTAATTACAAACATCAATTAATTTTTTATTATTGCAATTTTATTAAAATATTTTTAGTAATTTTGCGTTACCATTACAATAATGATTAAGATTAAAATGCTATGGGACTAAAATTCTTAGAAGAAATTAAACAGGGCATCAGAAGTGCTTCATTGAAAAAGGATATTATCTGTTATTACATCAATAATGGAGATAACACTCTCGCTGACCTCGGTAAAGAACTGAACTTCAGTGTACCCACCGTTGCCAAAATGGTGGGTGAACTGATAGACGACGGTATAGTGATGGACTTTGGAAAGATGGAAACCCCAGGGGGTAGGCGTCCCAACATCTATGGATTGAACCAAAGTTCAGGATATTTTATAGGTGTAGATATCGCTCAAGGAAACGTTCATATAGGTCTCATTAACTTTAAGGGAGATTTGATAGATGAACAGATGGATATCCCTTTTGAAGAAGTACAACCGCACGAACGTTTTGAACGTTTATGCGAAATTGTTGAAGATTTTATGAGCCATACAGTGGTACCAAGGGATAAAATACTGAGCATTGGTATTAATATTTCGGGGCGTGTGAACTCTCAAACGGGGCATTGTTATAGTTTCTTTTACTTCGATGAACGCCCGCTTACCGAAATGTTTGCAGAAAAATTGGGCATAGATGTCTCTATTGATAATGATTCGCGCGCAATGGCTTACGGTGAATATATTAAAGGTCGTGTGCAGGGTGAAAAAGATATCCTTTATGTGAATGTAGGCTGGGGATTAGGTTTAGGAATCATTGTTAATGGGCAGCTATACTATGGTAAATCAGGTTTTTCAGGAGAGTTTGGACATATTACTTCCTTCGATAACGAGATATTATGCCACTGTGGCAAGAAAGGTTGCTTAGAAACAGAGGCTTCGGGCTCAGCTCTTCACCGTAAATTCTTGGAAAAATTGCATAATGGGCAGTCGTCTTTGCTTACGCAACAGAAGGAAAATGAAGGCAGAATCACTCTCAACGATATCATAAATGTTGCTTTGCAAGAAGATATGTTGGCTATCGAACTCATTGAAGAGGTGGGAAATACCTTAGGAAAGCACATTGCGGGACTCATCAACCTGTTTAATCCTGAATTGGTGATTATTGGTGGTACGCTTTCTAATGCAGGCGACTACTTGATGTTGCCTTTGCGCAGTGCTATCAAGAAGTATTCGTTGAATTTAGTGAATAAAGACTCTTCGATAAAGGTATCAAAATTAGGTGATAAGGCAGGTCTATTAGGGGCAAGCCTCCTCGCCCGTAGTAAATTTATAGGATTGATATGAGAGAGCAACAACTTCAGGCTTTTGGGAGACTCCTCGATATAATGGACGACCTGCGTGCGAAATGTCCGTGGGATAAGAAACAGACAATGGAATCGTTGCGCCATCTCACTATTGAGGAAACTTATGAACTGGGTGACGCTATCCTTAGTGGCAATCTGCAAGAGGTGAAGAAAGAACTCGGCGATTTGTTGCTTCATATTGTTTTCTATGCCAAGATAGGTAGTGAAACGGGTGCTTTTAACATTGCTGATGTAGCCAATGGTGTGTGTGAAAAACTCATTGAACGGCACCCACATATTTATGGAGATGTGAAAGTAGACAACGAAGACGATGTGAAGCGTAATTGGGAGAAAATAAAACTCAAAGAAGGCAATAAGAGCGTACTGGGTGGTGTGCCTAAAAGTTTACCAGCTTTAGTAAAAGCTACTCGTATACAAGACAAAGTGGCAGGTGTAGGCTTCGATTGGGATAATATAGACGATGTTTTTGCGAAGATAAAGGAAGAAATAGAAGAACTACACACCGAAGTAAAAGCCCAAAAGCAGGCGAATATTGAGAGTGAGTTTGGCGACGTTCTTTTTAGTCTTATCAACTACGCCCGATTTTTGAAAGTAAATCCTGAAGATGCCTTAGAGCGCACTAATCGGAAGTTTATAACTCGGTTTCAATACTTGGAGCAACAGGCTGCTGAGCGAGGAAAATCACTTAAAGATATGACCTTACAAGAAATGGAAACCTATTGGCAAGAAGCTAAAGAAGACGCTAAGAATAGTGATTGAACATTCTATGATTGTTAATAAATCTTATCTTTGTATTGTGAAGAAAAAACTAAACTATGAACACTGATTTAGACAAAGAATTCAAAGCAAATATACACCCAAGAGTGTTTTGGGACTGCCATTTCGATAAGTTAAGTCTTAAAGAAAGTAAGTACTTTATGATTGCTCGTACCTTAATGCGAGGTACAGATAAAGAAATACAATTCATCGAAACACATTTTTCGTTAGAGGATATTTTAAAAGCAGTAGAGAAGTCTCCCGAAGCTGATGCCGTATGCAAGAATTATTATAGATATATTTATAATTATGTTACTAAAAGAAAGCAAAGCGATAGGAGAACCTCAGAAAAAATTGCTTAGAGAGTTAATGACATTAGATATCTTATCCGATGATTATTGTTTAGCAGGAGGTACTAATTTAGCTTTTCGGTATCAGCATCGCATTTCAATAGATTTAGATATCTTTAGGTTCAATAAAAACTCTAATAAAGATGCCAATATGGCTCTTTTTGGTGAGATAAAAGATGTTTTTGGTGACTCAGTCATACTGATTGATATTTCTAAAATAGGTATTTTTATGTATATCGAAGATGTTAAAGTAGATATTATAGAATATCCCTATCCTTTCTTTAACATAGAGACTATTGATGGCATTCGTTTGGCTTCTAAAGAAGATATTTGTGCGATGAAAATGAATGCTATCATAGGAAGAGGTAGCCGAAAAGACTTCTATGACTTGCACCAATTATTGAAAGAGTATACCCTTGATGAGCTAATTGAGTTGTATAAGAAAAAATATCATATTGATAATATGCAAATGATAATGCGTTCCCTTATTTATTTTGATGATGCCGATGACAAAGAGTTTAAAAATAATGATGTAATTAGTTTACAGAAAGAAGATTGGAGCACTATTAAAGAGAATATAAAAACCGTTTATAACGACTTATTAAAGAAAAACACTACCCTAATATAATAACGATAATGGCAATACAAAAACCAAGCATACCTAAAGGCACTCGTGACTTTTCACCAGCCGAAGTAGCCAAACGCAACTTTATTATCAACACTATTAAAAATACTTTTAACACCTTTGGATTTCAGCCTATTGAAACGCCCAGCTTTGAAAATTACGATACATTGATGGGTAAATATGGCGAAGAAGGTGACCGTCTTATCTTCAAGATACTCAATTCAGGTGATTTTACACAAGGAGTTAAACAAGATGATTGGGAAACTAAGAATACTCAGAAGCTTACTCCCCAAATATCAGAAAAAGCACTCCGCTATGACCTTACAGTTCCTTTTGCACGTTATGTGGTGCAACACCAAAATGAACTAATATTCCCCTTTAAACGTTATCAAATTCAGCCTGTATGGCGCGCCGACCGTCCGCAAAAGGGGCGTTTCAGAGAGTTTTACCAATGCGATGCCGATGTGGTGGGCAGTACGAGCTTGTGGCAAGAAGTGGAATTTGTACAGCTTTATGATGCTGTATTCACAGCGCTTAATCTTAAAGGGGTGACTATTAAGATGAACAACCGTAAAATTCTCAGCGGTTTTGCCGAAGTGATAGGGGAGAGTGATAAACTCATCGACTTTACCGTAGCTCTCGATAAGCTTGATAAGATAGGCGAGGAAGGTGTTATCAAAGAAATGATGGCAAGAGGTATCAGCGAAGGAGCTATTAGCAAGTTACAACCTATATTTGCACTTCGAGGAACTTTTGCTGAAAAGCTCACTTCTTTAAAGGAGATACTAAAAACTTCTGAAACGGGCTTAAAAGGTATCGAAGAGCTGGAGTTTATAGTACAGCAGGTAGAACAACTCACCTTACAAACGGCTATTTTAGACCTTGATGTCACCCTTGCACGTGGGTTGAATTATTACACAGGAGCTATTTTTGAGATTGCTGCTCCAGCAGGAGTGCAAATGGGGTCTATTGGTGGAGGTGGACGTTATGATGACCTTACGAGCATCTTTGGATTGAAGGGGATAAGTGGTATTGGTATCTCGTTCGGCTTAGACCGCATAGGCTTGGTGATGGAAGAACTCAACCTTTTCCCTGAGTCACTCAGCAATAGCGTAGAGGTGCTCTGTATAAATTTTGGCAATAATGAAGCCTTACAGAGTATGAAACTATTGAAAGAGTTGCGTAAACTCGGAAAGAGAGCAGAACTATATCCTGATGCTACTAAGATTAAAAAGCAAATGGAATATGCTAATAAGCGAAGTATTCCGTTTGTAGTGATGATTGGGGAAAGCGAGCTTACTAAAAATACTTTTGTATTGAAAAATATGATTAATGGCACTCAGAAGGAATGTAGTTTTGATGAGGTAAATGAAGCATTGTTTCAATAATATGAATTATAAAATAAATACAAAGGGACTGATGATATATCAGTCCCTTTTTTATTGTATGCTTTGTTTGGTTGTTGTTTAAACAATAACTGATAATAAGAAAATAAATTTACTTCACTATTATCTGAACCGTATCCGAAGCCACTTGTTTAAGCAGCACTTCTTTGTTCATTTCTACTTCTTTTATAGCCTCTTCTGTAGCGTGGCGAATGGTAAAAAGGGTTACGTTCTCAGTTACTGATACCTTAAAGCGTTCTTCTAACCTTTCTAATAGTTCAGTTAGGGTATCGAACTTGTTGTCTACGCATACTGAAAAACTAATAGCCGAGTTCTGTATCACACTTACTTTCATCTTAGCCTTGTGTAAATTCTTAAAGATATAGCTAATTCCTTCTTCCATTATAAATGAAAAGTCAAGTGAAGAGAGGGAAAGTAGTATTTGTTCTTTCTTTAGGATAAAGCAAGGTACCTTTGGAGATAATTCAGCTACATTACACACAGCACTTCCCTCAGCAGTAGGATTTAAAAACGAACGTACATAAAGAGGGATTTCTTTTTGTTGTAAAGGTTGCAGGGTTTTAGGGTGTATTACAGAGGCGCCGTAGAAGGCGAGCTCTATAGCTTCCTTATATGGAATTTTATGCAAGAGCTCAGTATGCTCAAAATATCGTGGGTCGGCATTAAGAACACCAGGTACGTCTTTCCATATCGTTACACTATCGGCATTTAAACAATAGGCAAAAATAGCCGCTGTATAGTCGGAGCCTTCGCGCCCCAAGGTAGTTGTGAAGAAATTCGCATCACTTCCCAAGAAACCTTGTGTGATGTTCAACAGTGACTTGTTAATATGTGTGCGAATATTACTTTGCGTTTCTTCCCAATCAATAGATGCATCACGGTAATTACTGTCCGTTTTTACAAGATTGCGCACATCTATCCACGTGTTTTTAATACCGTTGTCATTCAAAAACTGACTGATAATAGTGGTAGAAATCAGTTCGCCAAAGCCAATCACTTGGTCATATACAAAACTGTGTTTTGGTGACTTGTTTCGTTCTAAGAAAGAAGTAAGTTCTGCGAATAAGCCATCTACTTTCCAATACACAGGATGATTTTCATCAGCAAATAGCTCGCGAATGATATGGTAGTGAAAGTCCTTTATCACCTGAATGCTTTGCTCAAGTTTATCTTGTTCCTTAAAATAACTATTTACTACCACCTCTAAGGCATTGGTAGTCTTTCCCATCGCCGAAATAACGATGAGTGTATTAGCATAGCCTACCGTTTCTAATATTTTAGCGACATTGCGCACGCCTGCAGCATCTTTTACTGAGGCTCCTCCAAATTTAAATATCTGCATTTTTTTTAGGTAAGAGGTAAAAGGTAAGAGGTAAAAATACCAATGATACCTGATTATACTGAGATTAATAGTGCAAAGGTAGTGTATTTTAGTGAAAAGAGAAAAGTGAAAATGGAAAAAATGTCATTTAGAAGTGACATTGTTATATTTCTAACGAGCTTTTTTACCCGCTATTTAGTATTTATTGCCAAGGGAAAATGAAAATAAGCGTTGAGAATTATGTCTCTCAACGCTTACTTAAATGTGTTAATACCAAAGTAATCCTTTTATTTGTTTCCAGCTTGCTTTTTAGCGTCTGCTTTCATCTTTTCATTAGGAACAATTACCACGTTCACACGACGGTTTTTAGCGCGTCCATCAGCAGTTTCATTACTTGCAACAGGGTTCTTTTCGCCATACCATTTGGTAGTAAAACGGCTACTTGCTAAGCCTTTACTCTTAAAATAGTTGGTAACGGCTTGTGCACGGCGTTGTGAAAGTCCTAAATTGTATTCATCTGTACCTACACTATCAGTATGACCAGCTACTATCACGTTAGTATCAGGGTACTCTTTAAGGATAGCAGATAGTTTATTAAGTGTTTGTCTTGACTTCTCATTGATATTATACTTATTAGTATCGAAGTACACACCACCGTTATTTTCGTCAAAAGTAACTACAATTCCGTCGTCTACACGTTTTACATCGGCACCTGGGATTTCTTCTTCTATTTTTTTAGCTTGTTTATCCATTTGGTTTCCGATAACAGCTCCTGCAGCACCTCCTACTACAGTACCAAGTACCGCACCGAGTTCACTGTTTTGTCCGCTACCTACGTTGTTTCCTAAAATAGCTCCTAATAAAGCTCCACCAGCAGCACCAATTACAGCACCGCGCTGTGCTTTGTTAGTATTGTTGTATGCCTCACAACCGGTAAGCAATACAGCTGCCGATAAGGCTAAAACTACGATTTTTTTCATCTTCTGTTTGTATTAATCTTTAATTATTTTACGAAATTCATAGAGATAACAAAAGGTTTGCCATCTACTCTTACAGTTTGTTCCCACACCATTGAGTCATCAGAAATACTTGCTAAATGCAAACGAATACCTGCATTGGTGTCAGATTTGTACTTCTCATTAGTAGGTTTTAACAAGAAATCATAGTATCCTGTTGATTTGTCTATCTCTTGTACAATGAAAATGAAGTTTCTTTGCCCTGTTGAACAACCACTTGCGTTAATAGTATAGTGTCCGCGGTTGTTGTTAGGCACAAACTTCCAAGTACTACCTTCAAAACATTCTTTTGAGGTATCATTCAATAAGGTAACATTAAATTTACCTTTCTCACTATAAGTGATAGATTGTAAAGTCCATTCGCCTTTAATAGCTTTATTAGCTATATTCGTCTCTTTTGGTTTTGCAGTCATTGAGCCTGAAGAACTCTTACAAGCCATTACCAATACTGCCATTACAAGTAAAAGTGCAATTTTTTTCATCTTTAATTGTTTTTGATTACGAGGGCAAAAATATACTTTTTTTTTTCGTCCACCTAATAATTAACTAAATATTAACATTCTATTACTAAGTTATCATATGCCAAAAATACATTTTTAGGTAATCTTTTTTGTATCTCATCGTGGAAACCAAAGGTTTGACTCACGTGTGTCAGATAGGTATACTTAGGTTGTATATCTTCTATAATTTCTAATGCTTCCGATAAATTAAGGTGTGTGGGGTGTACTTCATCTCTCAGGCAATTCAGTACTAACACATCTAAATCCCTCATTTTTTTTCTTTCTCTCTCTTTTATATATTTAGCATCGGTGATATAAGCAAAGTTTTCAATGCGGTAGGCTATAATAGGCAAGTTGCCGTGCATTATGTGTATAGGCTGTATTGTTTTACCACGGAAACTAAAAGGGGTATTATCAATCTCGTGAACCATTACCGAAGGGGCTCCTTCATACCTGTTTTCAGTAGCAAAGATATAAGCAAAACGCAGTCTCAGTTCATCAATCACTCTTTTTAATCCGTAAATAGGCATATCACCTTGGAGGCGAACAAAAGGACGAATATCGTCCATACCTGCAGTATGGTCGGCGTGCTCGTGAGTAAAAAGAATAGCTTCTAAGTGCTGTACGTTATTGGAAAGCATCTGTTGTCTAAAATCGGGGCTACAATCAATAGTGATATTGGTATTGTCCCAACTGATGAGTGCCGAAGTGCGTAAGCGTTTGTCTTTTGGATTAGTACTCTTGCCTACGGGGTGGTTGCTGGCTATTACGGGAACTCCTTGAGATGTACCTGTGCCTAGGAAAGTAATTTTCATCATAATGATAAATGATAAATGGTTAATGATTAACTTTTACAAGTCATTAATCATTAACCACTAACCATTAAACAATTTAAATTGTTATTTTTTATGTCTTGGCTCAGAGGATACAGTGAGTTTTTTGCGTCCTTTAGCGCGACGACGTGCTAATACTTTTCTACCATTGGCAGTTGCCATACGTTCTCTGAAACCGTGTTTATTTCTTCTTTTTCTCTTTGAAGGTTGAAATGTTCTTTTCATTGCTTGTTAATCTTTAAAATCTTATTAAAAATGATACTTTATCTCTCTATTTTATCAATAGCGGGGCAAAAGTACATCATTTTTTTGGAATGACAAAATATTTTTTATTTTTTCTTGTGTAAGACTCTATATTCCTCGTAACACTGACTAATAGCTTCAAGCACTTGTAAGTCGTTAGCTGTCATTATAAAATCATTAGAATAGTTGCAAGAACGAATAATATCTTCTAATTCACTACGGTTTACTTGCAAAAGTTCTAACAAGGTTTCGCGGTCATAGCGGGTAGAAAGGGCATCGCTCAGCTCGTTGTCTTTACGCATCTCTCGCAGTTTACGCATCTCTCGACCTTTAGCACTAAACGAGCGACTCAGCAAGTCAGCAGGATTCATTACGGCACTCAGTACGCGCCCTACGGTACTGGCACTCGCCCTGCTTTCGTAGCCTATCTCTAAGCCCGAAACGCTGTAACGTGTATTGTTGTTGATAGGAGCATTTTTAGCATCAATGTCTAAATACCCAGTAAGTTTATAAGGGGTAACCACTACTTCTTGTAATGCATAAGCAAGCTCTGTCATTCCTATTTTCAATCCTTGATATTTTACCATATCATTGGTAACCCTTATTTTAGTAGATTTATACCCTAAAAAAGAAATGTAAAGAGTATCATTAGCACTTACTCTAATGCTAAAATCACCTTTTTCATTGGTAGTAGTTCCTCTTACTTTATTGAGGTTCAAAATATGTACATTAGGCATAGGTTTATTGTTCTGTACGCTATAGATGTGGCCGTGCAACTCAGTTTCTTGAGCTACAAGTGTAGTCATTACACACAAAAACATATATAACCACAATATTTTTTTCATCATAGTTACTCTTCTTTTAAGGGTAAAAAAGAGGTGTTCGAGAGGGCGAACCACAATTCGCCCCTACGTTCGAACACCTTTTGTAAAATTAAAACATTAGTTTTTTACATTGAAAGCTTTTTCTTTAGGATAGTAAGCTACTGAACCTAAAGACTCTTCGATGCGGAGCAATTGGTTGTACTTCGCCATACGGTCAGAACGAGAAGCAGAACCAGTTTTGATTTGTCCGGTGTTGAGCGCAACGGCCAAGTCGGCGATGGTGTTGTCTTCAGTTTCGCCAGAGCGGTGAGACATTACGGCAGTGTAACCAGCGCGGTTAGCCATATCTACAGCAGCGATAGTTTCAGACAAAGTACCGATTTGGTTTACTTTGATAAGGATAGAGTTGGCGATACCTTTGGCGATACCTCTTTCAAGGATAGACACGTTAGTAACGAACAAGTCATCACCTACCAATTGAACGCGGTCACCGATTTTGTCGGTAAGGAGTTTCCAACCATCCCAGTCGTTTTGATCCATACCGTCTTCGATAGAGATGATAGGGTATTTAGCTACTAACTCAGCTAAGTAATCAGCTTGTTCAGCTGAAGTGCGCACTTTACCTTTAGCGCCTTCAAAGATAGTATAGTCGTATTTACCATCTTTGTAGAACTCAGATGAAGCACAGTCTAAGGCAATCTTAATGTCTTCACCCCATTTGTAACCTGCTTTGTTCACCGCTTCTTTGATAGAATCAAGGGCATCTTCGATGTCTTTGAATGCAGGAGCGAAACCACCTTCGTCACCTACAGCAGTGCCAAGACCTTTGTCGTGTAATACTTTTTTAAGGTTGTGGAATACCTCAGCGCCCATTTGGATAGCTTGTGAAAAGTCTTTAGCGTTCACAGGCATAATCATAAATTCTTGGAAAGCGATAGGGGCATCGGAGTGAGCACCTGCGTTGATGATGTTCATCATAGGTACAGGCAAAGTGTGAGCACTTACGCCACCTACGTAACGGTACAAAGGCAAGCCGAGTTCTTCGGCAGCAGCGCGAGCTACAGCCAATGAAACACCGAGGATAGCGTTAGCTCCTAATTTAGATTTGTTAGGAGTACCGTCAAGCTCGATCATAGTTTTATCGATAAGGTTTTGTTCGAAAACGTTCATACCTACGATTTCTTCAGCGATGATATCGTTTACATTGGCAACGGCTTTGAGAACGCCTTTACCCATATAATCTTTACCACCGTCGCGCAATTCAACGGCTTCGTATTCACCAGTTGAAGCTCCAGAAGGAACAGCAGCTCTACCGATGAAACCGTTTTCGGTTTCTACATCTACTTCTACGGTTGGATTACCACGTGAATCCAAAATCTGACGTGCGTGCACGCTTACAATAATACTCATATATTTTGTTTTTAATTATTTACTTTGTTTTAGGCCATAGGCATTAGGGATTGTGATGCAAAAGGGACAATTGAACTGTGTTAATTGTTAATTATCAATTGTTAATTGTCAAAGCTTTCTCTTCCCCAAAAGAAAGGTGGTTCAATGCCTAAGGCGCGGAGGTAGGTATAACCTTGTCCGCGGTGGTGACTTTCGTTTTCAATAAAGTATAATATCCATTGAGCAAAGCTAAAAGTCATTTGATAAATAGTAAATGACTGGGTGTAATCACCTACTTTTTGCCATTCACGGTCAAGAATTTCTGTAGCTCTATCCCATAAGGCTAATACTTCAGCTTTAGTTGTAGGAAACTGACCTTCTAAGAAAAGTGTGTGTTGTTCCTGAAATCTTTCTTTAAAAAGATAGTCCATAACTCTCAAAAACTCCTCTACCATTGCTGAAAACGGACGTAGATTTGCAATATTGAACTCAAAGAGGTCTTTCTCGGGGAAAGCCTCAATCACTTTGCGGGTGAGGGCACGTACATCTTTTAGGTTAGTGAGTAGTGCTGTGGGGGTAAGTAATTCTTTCATTTATTATTAAAATTAATCAAAAAGTTATATTTCTTGTATGATGGCCATCGCTACTTCCCCCTTTGAAGGGGGGTGGGGGGGATGTTCTCCTATTTTTTTTGATTATTTCATTAACTCTGCAAATTGGTCGAATAGATAGGTGGCATCGTTGGGGCCGGGGCCTGCTTCGGGGTGATACTGTACGCTGAAGCATTTTTTACCTTTGATACGCAAGCCCATCACGGTATCGTCGTTCAGGTGTGTGTGGGTGATTTCAACCTTAGGATTGGCTTCGGCCTCTGCCCTATTCACGGCAAAACCGTGGTTTTGAGAGGTGATTTCACCTTTGCCCGTAAGCAAGTTCTTCACTGGGTGATTGATACCGCGGTGACCGTTGTGCATTTTGTAAGTGCTAATGCCATTGGCTAAGGCGATAATTTGGTGACCTAAGCAAATGCCAAAAATAGGCAAATCTTCGTCTATCATTTGTTTTACTTGAGCAATGACCTCGGTGAGCGGTTCAGGGTCACCAGGACCGTTGGACAAGAAATAGCCATCGGGATTCCACGCTTTGAGTTCACTCAAGGGCGTGTTGTACGGAAATACTTTGATGTACATATCACGGGCAGCCAAGTTGCGCAAGATATTCTGCTTGATGCCGAAATCAAGGGCAGCGACTTTGTACTTCGCCTCAGGATTGCCAAAAAAATAAGGTTCAGTAACCGACACTTTGGATGCCAATTCTAAACCTTTCATATCGGGGACTTGTTGCAAGCGCGCTTTGAGCACTTCTAAATCGTCGGTTTCAGTGGAAATAACGGCGTTCATAGAGCCATTGTCGCGAATATAGCTCACCAAAGCACGAGTATCGACTTCGCATATAGCTACCAAGTGATTGCGGTCTAAAAAGTCTTTGAGGGTTTCCTCGGCACGAGCACGAGAGGCATCGTAGCTAAAATTTCGGCAAACGAGACCTGCAATTTTCATACCATTTGATTCGTAATCATCGGCAGCGATGCCGTAATTACCGATATGGGCATTGGTAGTTACCATAATTTGACCGAAGTAAGAAGGATCGGTAAAGATTTCCTGATACCCAGTCATACCCGTATTGAAACACACCTCGCCAAAAGCAGTGCCTTCATAGCCAACGCTTTTGCCATAGAAGGCAGTGCCATCGGCGAGGAGGAGAACGGCTTTTTTCTTTTGTTGATACTTCATTGTGTTATTTCCTTAAATCGAGTGCAAAAGTACAAAATATTTTTGAAATATAAAAATCAAAGATATATTTTTTTGACTTGAACCTGTCAAATTTATTCTGAAATACAATCAATTTTTGCCTTACCTTCGCTTTAGGTTCGCTCTTCCTTAATAGTTTTTGCTTATCTCACATATAAGAAACCTTTGCGTTCTTCTTGTTTCCCGTTGTAATAGTATTTTACTATATAGAAATAAGTTCCTGCTAATCGCTTATTACCTATCGTTTTCACGTTTGGATATCCTCTAAAATAATCTCCGTGCTCTCCGTAGTGGCTATTTTCGTAAACTTTGAGTCCTATCTCATCAAAAATGAAAACACTGATAGGCATCTTTGGGTCAGTATTTTCTATCTTGAAATAGTTCTGTGGGTTATCTGTAGATACTCCATTGTAAATTACTAATACTTCTTGAGGTTCTATTTGGGGCTGAGGTTGTGGATTTTGACCTTTAGAGCTGATCGTAATTACTTGCTGGTGGGTTACTTGGTTGCCACATACATCGGTAGCCACCCAAATGTAAGTAACTTTTTCTTTGGTCTCGGTTTTTGAAGGAACAATGGTTACTTCACCGCCACAATTGTCATTGGCGGTAAGCGTTGTTTGTGGAGGAATAGCCTCACCTTCCTTAAGGGTTATATTTTGAGGTAATGCACCTACAAAAGTAGGGGCAATGTTATCATTTATCGTGATAATTTGCTTGTAAGTAATAGGTTGCATAGGGTTACAATCGCTAATAGCGGCATAGGTGCGTTCAATTACGTACTGATGTGCACAAGTTCCTGTTTTTTTTACATCGTTGTGAGACACGCGCACGTTAGTGCAAGCTCCTTGAGTAGTAGGGTTGGTGGGTGCAGGTATCTCACCTTCACAAGCCACGGTTAGGTTTTGAGGAAGTGCTGAAGGCACGAAAGAAAGAGTCCCTGGAGCGGTAGTGCTATTGGGGTCGATAGTGATATGTTGTACGTAGCGGTTTTCGTTGCGCGAGTAATCGCTTACATACCATACACGTTCTACCACTTCTTTACCGTTGAGAGTAATCACATTAGAGCTTTTAATTATTTTATAAGTAAGGTCGCCATTGCAGTTATCGGTAGCGGTAAGGCTTTCTTGAGGAGGTATATCATCTTTTGATTTCACGGTATAATCTTTAGGGTAAGACGAAAACTCAGGTTTTTCGGTATCGCCTACTTTTAAGATTTGTGTATGGGTAATAGGGATAGCGTTAGGGGCATAGGCTGTCCAGTGGCGACGTATCACGTATTTCAACTCATTTTCGCCGAGTTTGGCTTCTTGGAGCTCCACTTGAATATCATCAGCGCCTGTAGCCTTGAGTTCAGGGGCAGGAGGAATGCTGTTGAGACAACCTATTTTGTCATCTTGAGGAGGGTTCACCCACTGAAGGGTGTGCAAGGTAACTTCTTTTTCTATATAGATAAACTGCTCAAAAGTAACGGTATTTTTGCAATCATCAGAGGCTGTCCAAGAGCGTTTGTAATAAGTATCGTGTTTTTCTTCTTTATAAGTAAGTGTTACTTTGCTACCATCTTTATTACAAGAGGTTGTAGCGGTTACATTGGCTTTTTCGGGGATAGCATTCGCTTTAACCCTTACTACAGGATCAGGGAGGTTTTGAAAAGTAATGCTAGGTTTTTCGGCTTTATGTGAGTTAGGGTATTTTTTTTATTGCGATAGCAATATGGTCAATTACTTCAATTTTAAAAGTAGGGTAAACATAATTAGGATAGGCTTTAGAAGGAGCTGCATTAACGGGAAAAATCACATCAGCTTTTCCATTGTTAGGGATACTTTCTGCTAATACATATTTAAAGGTTGCTCCCTCATCATCAGAATATAGAATACGTACCTTACTATTTTTACCAAATATCTTTTCATCAACTCCCCAATGAATCGTTATTTTTTTACCTCTATTGATTGTTTCCCAAGCTGGAGTTGTCAAATTAGTAATGCTAAAAGGAGTTCCTTTTTCTACTTTCAGTTTGGTTTCTACCACATCATAGCGTACAGGGTGAGGCTTGTTTCCTTTATAACCCCCATCGTTTACGCCAAGCCAAAAGGTAAATTCACCTGTTTCTCCTTGTTTTAAGTAGCTATAGCGTTCTACACTACGACCGCGCTGGCGGTCTTGGAATACAAAAGTAGGGTCTTGCGAGAACTTAAAGGAGGTAAATTTGGCTTTACCCAAATCACTCGTACCAAAGGCAAAGTCGGCTTGATGGGCAACATAGAGCATAGGGTCGCCATCGGGGTCGGTAGCGGGGATGTAGAATTGAAAGTTCGTATCAGGAGGGATGGTGTAGCTTTTTTTAATTTGGGAGCGGTCGATGATGGGAGCGCGGTTATTCGTTTCTACTCCATAGACTTTGTTTTGGAACTTTGTATTGGGGGCACCTTTTTGATTTTTATCAGTATAATACTCGGATGCGCTATTTGACATCGCTTCTTTCATTTTGTGGATTGAGGGCAAAGAGAAGAAGTTATCATAATGGTGGCCATAGCTCATAATAGAAGAACCACAGCCAGGTTCAGTGTGATAAGTGTATTTACCACAATTTGTAAAAGTGTGCAGAGAGCCGAAGAGGTGACCTACTTCGTGCATAAGGGTTGTATCAGAAGAGCTATCGGTATACAAATCGCCTTTATTTTCCTCGCGATAAGCACCTCCTGATGAAGCTAAACCAGACGCAAAGTTATTAAAATTGGTTATCATTCCGCCGAGGTCATAAATCTCAGGTTCAATGAGTGTATTAATTTTATTGGTAATTGTATACACCTCGTTATCGCCTTGAACTTTAATACCGTCGTAGAATTGCTTCTCTTTTGTATCAACGATAAGGCGTTCGTCATTGACCATTGTAAAAGTTACGCCTACTTCGCGGAGGTAGAGTTCGTTGAGGAAAGTTTCGGCACGTGCCCAGAAGTTTTTTACATATTCTTTGTTTGATTGGAAGTATCTTCGAAAAGCATTGTAATCAACTGCTAAAGCAAAGCGGTAGTGACGGAGCACGCTATCGGAATAGATACCTGCGGGCACTTTGTTAGGGTTATTTTCGGCTTGTAAGGCAGGGCGCCCTGTAGGAGAGATAGGAGCGGTGTGCGAATGCGATTGCCCCTCGTCTACCCCACATTTACCTTCTGCTTGTAGGGTTACTTTTAATTGTCCTTTTTCGGTGGTAAAGAGGTATTCCTGTCCGCCCCATTGCACGCTTCCTGAGATAAAATCAGGTCGAACAGAGAGGACGCCTACTAAGTTCCCCTCGTAATACCCTACGAAGGTACGAATGCCTTCTTTGGCAAAGGAATTTTGGCGGAGTTGCCACTCAATAGGGTCGGTACTGTTTTGAGGTAGCGGTACTTGCCATTGTATGGTGGTAGCATTCACAAAACGCGCGGTGAGTGTGGTAATGCTTTGTTGGGCTTTTATAGAGAGGGTAAAAGCGATAGTTAGGATAAAGATTCTGAAAATTGCTTTCATTTGATTCAGATAAAAGGTAAGAGACTTTGTCAAAGTACTTGGACTTTGACAAAGTGTGTGACGTTCTTATGTATTTTTTATTTAATGTACAGATAGCCTTTTTGGGTTTCGAGTTGTCCGTTGAGGTAATAGGTAACAATATAGAAATAAGTACCAGCTAAGGCTCTGTTACCGATGACTCCTCTTATGTTAGCTTGCCCTCGGAAATAGTCACCGTGTTCACCGTAATGATTGTTCTCATAGACTTTAAGTCCCATTTCGTCAAAAATAACTACCGTGATAGGTTGAGCGGTATCAGCTCCTTCTATTTTAAAATAGTTTTCGGGGTTAGTGGTCGAAACAGCGTTATAGATGATAGTGGTGAACGAGTCAGACGAAGCAGAGGGGTCAGATGGTGTTGGGTTAGGCTGAGGTTAGGTTTGCTATCATCGGCTTTGAGCGTGAAACCACCATTGGTATAAGGTGTAGTAGTAGAAAGCGCATAAGCGAGATTGCCAATTACTTCTATTTTTATCACCCCTGCCCCCACTTGGCGGTTGTAATTGCCTTCGGTGGTGCCAATGGCTACATTGGGTAAAGTAACCGTATAGGTACCTGTGTTAGGCACACTTTCAGCTAACACATATTTATAAGTCTTGCCAAGGTCGTTGGAGAGGAGGATACGCACTTTGCTATCACTGCCAAAGATATTTTTATCCACTTGCCAATGCAAAGGCACCTCTTCGCCTGCTTTGTACTGGTGAGAAGTAGGGGAGCTACCTTTGTTAGTATTCACAAAATCAGTGATTACAAAAGGCTTTCCTGATACAATTTTTACGATGGTTTCTACCACATCGTATTGAGTGAGGTGATTAGGGTTTCTCGAATTTTGGTCGGCTGCACCCACCCAAAAAGTATATTCTCCTGTACCATTGAAGTGAGAATATTTTTCAAGTTCATACACGTTGCCCTTCTTTATATAGCGGTCTTGAAAGCGGATATTGTTATCAAGCGAAGGTTTATAGGTAAGGAATTTGGTGTTGCCCCACTTCCAAAAATTTCTATCAGCAGGGTGCGCCATATACATCATTGCATCGCCATCGGGGTCGGTTGCTTGAATGTAGAACTGAAAATAAGTGTCTTGGGGAATCGTGTACTCTTTTTTAATAGTTTTTCTATCGATAACGGGGGGCTTGCTATTAGTCTTCACGCCGTAAACCAAGTTAGAACCTCCTGGAATAACAATACCCCCTACCTTTGTAAGTTCTTTGTCACTATAATAGGCTAAGGTATTACCCAGAAGTTTTCGGATAGAGCGCAAGCTCGGAAGAGAGATAAAATCACGAGGTAGTTTTTCTATATGACCATAGCTCATAATAGATTGCCCATAGCCTATTTCAGTTTTTTCTGAATCACCATTGCGCCCTAATCCAAAGGTGTGACTTGCACCAAACATATGACCTATTTCGTGTGCCACGGTAGAAGGATTTGGGTACGACACCACCGCATTCGCTTTTGTAAAATCTTCATAAGCTGAGTTCATCGATGCAAGCCATTATACCCTTCAGTCATATTCGTGATATTAACCGCTAAGTCATATTTTTTCTTGTCATAATGCTCATTGAGGGTGATAGTCCCGTAGGTACAAATATGATCACCACTTGTTCGCGGTTTGTACAAAGGGTGTTCTTTATCTTTAAAAATAAGCGCCTCATCATCTATTACCTGAAAGCGCACTCCTGCATCACGAGGGTATAATTCATTGAGAAAAGCTTCCGTATTTGCCCAGAATTTCTTCACTTCATCTACACTATTGTGGAAGTCTGAAGAAAACTTATAGTAGTCTATCACCAAGGCAAGCCGAAAGTGCCTAAACACACCATCGGTAAGAATGTAGGTGTCGGGGGTACGATAGAGAGCGTTGTAATACTCGGGTTGCGTAATAGGTTTGCGAGCAGTGGGGCTCTCGGTAGGCAAATGGGTTACACCACAATCGTGATTACCAGTAAGTTCTTTTACTGATAGTTTCCCATTGGCAGTTGTAGCCAATTGATAATCTTTGCCTGCCCAAGTGAGGTTTCCGCTAACCGAATGCGTATCCAAGGACAGCGTACCTATCAGTGTATTCTCGTAGTAGCCTACAAAAGTACGAAGCTCTTTCTTATCAAAAGAAGAAGTGCGCGCTTGCCATTGTACAAGCGTGAGAGGTTGGTTAGGGATGGGCACTGCCCATTCTACAGAAGATTGTTGTGCAAAAAGAGCAATGATGTTTTGGACATTAGTTTGAGCGTTGGCTACTTCTATGCTTAGGCATAACCAAAACAAGCAGCGTAGTATTGGTTTCATTAATTTGAGTTTTTAGTACGGTGCAAAGGTACGCAGTTTTTCAAATATAGCAATACCCTTAATATAAATTTTACTAATAAAGCTATTACCCAATATAATAACTTCTCTTTTTATACGCAGTTACTTACTACCGGTAATTATGTATGAACTTTGCTAAAGTTGAAAATCTACTAATAAACTTCTCTTTAACTCTACCTTAGCTTTATGTTTTCTTCGCCTTAGGTTCGCCTTAGCTTCGTCATTCCTTCACTGTAGAGCCACTTATCATTCGTTCATTGTTCGTCATTCCTTCGTCTTTTGTTCGTCATTCCTTCGTCTTTTGTTCGTCTTTGCGTCGCTACAATTCCCCCTTTGGAGGAAGTCTGCGAGAGCAGAGTATGTGAATAGGGGGAGGTTATTATCGTCTTTTATTCGTTCATTTATTTTTTATCTGCCTGTCGTGCTACTATTTTTTATCTGCTTGTCGTGCTACGACTGCCTGTTGTGCTACAACTGCCTGTCGTGCTACGACTAATTTACAAATAATCATAAAAAAGCAATGTTATTTCAAAAAAATATTATACCTTTGTCATTATTTTAAATTCTAAACTTATGAAACAACTGTTTATCACATCTCTCATCCTGTTAGGCATAGCTTCTTGTTCCAATCCGCAGGAAGCCATAAAAGCATATCAGCAACAAAAGGAAGCTATAGGTTTGCAAACTCCCGAAAAGCAGAATGAACTTTTAGGGCAGAACCCCGTTGCTTTTCAGCAGAACCTACAAGCGATAAGTAAACAATATGCTGAGGTATTAGCAAATATTAAAGGATTACCCTCTGATTTTATCGCTAAAGAGCAGAAAGAAAACCAATACGAACTCTTAGCGCTTACCTCTGCCTATTTGCTCAATCATCGTAAATATACCCAAGAAGAAGCTCCTGCTATCAATACCTTAGAAGAATCTCTAAAAGACGTAGATTTAGATAACGCTACCGATTTTGATGCGTATGATGCTTATAGAACTTTAGTCCACAATTGCTTTCAGCTGAAAATCTATCGCTACCAAGTACAATATGAGTTCAACGACCCTTGGGGTAAGATTTTAGCCGATTTCAATACCCTCAAATCACAAAATATCAAAGAAACACTTGCTCCTTTGCTTATCGAAGGCGTTTCAGCTACTTCAGCTGAGACTACTAATGAGCAGATTATAGCTTTAGTGCAAAAGGTAGTAAAAGATGAAGAACTGTTAAACACTCTTTCAACACGCATCGCTACAGTAAACCAACTCAAAGCAGGGCAACCTTTCCCTACTTTGCCCTCACTTATTGATTTAAATGGCAAAGAAGTGAAATATGAGAGTTTACCCCTCAAAAACAAATTGCTATTTGTGGATATTTGGGCAACTTATTGTCCTGATTGTCGTAAAGAAATTCCTGCCTTAGAAGCTCTACAGCAAAACTATAAAGGTAAGCCTATTGTTTTTGTGAGTATTTCAGTAGACCGCGATAAAGAAACGTGGAAAGAAATGGTGAAGAATGATAAACTAAGCGGTATGCACCTCTATGCTGATGCTGAAACTAAACTGATTTTTAAACAGTTGTACGATTTGCGCAGTATTCCCCGTTATATGCTTATCAATGCACAAGGCAATATTATCAACAGTAATGCCCCAATGCCTTCCGATAGTCACTTGAAGGAATTGATAGATTCACAACTTTTACAAATAAAATAACTGTATTTTTTAACCAATATCACACTATAAAATGAAAAAGATAGTATTTTTAGCTGTTTTATTAATGGCAATTCCTGCCTCAGCTCAGTTGCTTCGTTATAATTTCGATGAAGAAGGCAACACTTTTATTCAAGGTATTGCACGCGGTCAGTTTTGGGCACGTTATACCGAAACCAATCCCGGTACTACTGTACAAGGCGAAGCCGTGAGTAACGTATTTGATTTTTCAGTACGTCGTGTGCGCTTAGGAGCTTATGCTCAGGTAGAAAAGAAATGGTTGTTCTATGTGCTCTTAGGGAATAATAACTTTAACCAAAGTACCCTCCGCAGTGCCGATTTGCGGCTGCTTGATGCGCTTGGTCAATATACTTTCAGTGAGAAACTCAGTATTGGGGTCGCGAAAACTACCTTTATCGGAGCAGGTCGTTATTCCAATGGTTTTTCTAACGCCTCTATGCTCACCCTCGATCCTTCCATTTATTATCACGCCACCAGTAATCATTACGATGATATGGGGCGTAGGGTAGGAGTGTATGCCAAAGGTCAGTTAGGAAAGTTTGAGTATTTCGCAGCTTTACAAAACTCAACTGTCCCTTTACAAAATGCAAGCACGGCAGGCTTTAACTATAGCAAAGGGAATCCACAGCCTTTTACTTCTGCTTACCTAAAATATGAGTTTTGGGATAATGAGGGCAGTATGTTGCCTTCCAGTGGAGGAGCAGGTACTTATATAGGCAGTAAACGCATTATGAACCTCGGTATGGGTTATGAATATCAAGCCAAAGTGAGAACCGTTACCACTAACACAGGCTCTGCTTACCGTGATTACTTTAATCTCGGTATCGATTTCTTTATGGATACCCCCATTTCTGAACGCAATGATGCTATTACTGCTTATGTAGGCTTTAATGCCATCTCTTTAGGTAGTGATTACGTGAGGTTTGTAGGAGCGAATAGTATTTTTGAAGGAGGAACCTCTCTTAATGGGGCTGGCAATGCTTCTCCCGCCGTAGGTACAGGCAGTAGCTTGTTTTTGCAATTAGGCTATTTGTTACCTAAATGGGAAGACTGTAATATTCGCATTCAGCCTAATGCAGGCTGGCGCTTTGCTAACTATAAAGCTCTCAATAGCAACGTCAATATCTATTCAGTAGGTGTGAATACCTATTTTAACGGACAAAAAAGCAAACTCTCCTTAGGCTATGAGAACCGTCCTATTTTCGATGCTACTGATAAAAAGGTAGACACTCGCTTAGGAACTTTTGTACTGCAGTACCAAATAGAACTCTAATTTTCGGTAAAAGGTAAAAAGCCTGTCTGAAACAAATTTCAGACAGGCTTTTTTTATTAATGTGAGCTATCATTTGCTCAACCTCTGATTTTTGTCCATTGATTCTTACTGAATTCTTTCTGCTCTTTGTTTATTGCGTTCTTCTATTTGTCTTTTTCGTTCCTCTATTAATTTCTTACGCTCGTTCATTCGCTGGTGTATTACGGCTTCACGTTGCTTGATGAGGTAAAAATTCCTTTCCTGAAAGCGGTTCATCGCTTTTTTCTCGAGTTCATACACTCGTTTGATTTGTTTTTGAGTGAGGAACTTGCTGTACTTGGCGTAGTAATGCTTCCTTATGTCCAATATTTTTTGACTGTACTCAAACTGCTCTTGTATAGCCTTCTTTGCTTGTTCTTCAGTCATTGTATCGGTTGGAGAAGCTGTCTTTTTTTCTGGACGCAATGCCCACAGTTCTTTCTGACACTGAGAGAAAGTCTCAATGAACTGCTTGGTAGCACTATCGCTTAGAGCGAGTTCGTTGGCGATATTTTTAGCTTGTATTGTAGCCAATTCTTCACGTGATAAACGTTGCTCAGCAGTGTTTTGAGCCGAAAGAGCTCCCGTAAAAGCTATTGTTGCAACAGCTAACGTAAATAGGTTTAAAAAATGGTTTTTCATATGTTTGTTTGTTATTCATTCATAAATACGTCGTCTTCAAAAACCCTGATAATATGATCTTGGTCGTCTTCATCCAGCTGACTAAAGGCTTGTTCCACATCGGGGACTGTGGTATCCTGGTGAAAAAACACACCCTTTACAATAAAGAACAACACTATAGCAGCTGCTGTAGCAAGGATTGCCCTAAAGACTGTCACCCTAACGTTTTTCTTAGGTCTAATGGGTATAGGTTGAATCTTTTTTACTTCTTCCAAGATAGTATCTTCTAATTGGTCAAAGAAGTTATCGGGTACGGTGTAAGGCATTTTTTTGCCTATAGTGTTAAAGTCAAAATCTGTTTCCATAGTTGTCAATCGTGAGTTTTCATATATTGTACAATTTTGTTTTTAGCGTTATGATAATTAGCCTTTACATTCGCAACCGTTGAGTTGGTTATTTGGGCTATTTCGTCATAACTTAACTCATCGTAATAGCGCAGGTTGAATGCCAATTGCTGTTTTGTAGGCAGTGAATGAATGGCTTTCTGCAGTTTTACGCTTTCTAAATCGGTGTAATCAACGTAGTTAGTGCTCATTATGCTATTAGAGTAGCCTTCTGAGCTGTCTAACGAAAGTTGCACCTCTCTCCTTCGGCTTAAAAGGCGCAGTGCTTCATTAGTCGCTATTTTGTAAACCCAAGCTGTAAGAGATTCTTTACTTTCGAACGTATGAAATGAACGAAACGCTCGTATAAAGGTCTCTTGTACGGCATCTTGTGCATCCTCGTGCTCCACTACGATTCTACGAATGTGCCAATAGAGCACTTTTTTGTATTTGTTCATCAGCAATCGGAATCCGTTTTCAGGGCACTCATTCATCGTGGCAATTATGGTTTTATCATCTATTGTCATTGCCATAACTGTTTTGTTTTTGTTTTAAGTGAGCTCATTTAAGCGAACGTTCTGTAGTAAAGACCTACTAAAAGGGCAAAAGTAAAATTTAAGAAGTATTTTTTTTTGCAAGCAACAATAAAAAAACTTTGCCAAAGCTTCAAACTTTGGCAAAGTTCGTATTTCGTCATTTGTGACTCGTCATTCGTATTTCGTAACTCGTCATTAAAAGAACGCGGCTTTTACTTTCTCTACGTAGTCTAATTTCTCCCAAGTAAAAAGCTCTACTTCTATCGTTTTTGTTTTGTGATAAGGCGATGAGAACACTTTAGTCACTACCTCAGGCGTGCGTCCCATATGCCCGTAAGAAGCCGTTTCGCTATAGATAGGATTGCACAGTTTCAAGCGTTGCTCAATGTCATACGGGCGCAGAGGGAAGATTTCTTGTATTTTCTTCGCTATTTCACCGTCTGTTAAGTTTACTTTAGCAGTGCCGTAGGTGTTTACGTACACACCTGTAGGTTCAGCTACCCCTATGGCATAGCTTACTTGCACCAATATCTCATCGGCTACTCCTGCGGCTACTAAGTTCTTAGCGATGTGTCGCATAGCATATGCCGCACTGCGGTCTACCTTGCTCGGGTCTTTACCCGAAAATGCACCACCGCCGTGAGCCCCTTTACCACCGTAAGTATCCACGATGATTTTTCTACCCGTAAGTCCTGTATCGCCGTGAGGACCTCCAATCACAAAGATACCTGTAGGGTTGATGTGGTAAATAATCTTATTGTCAAAGAACGGAGCGTACTGAGGGTACTTTTTAATCACACGTGGTATGAGAATATTCACGATATCCTCTTTAATCTTTTTGAGCATCTTGCTCTCAGTATCAAATTCGTCGTGTTGCGTAGAAATCACAATCGTGTTCACGCGCACCGGTTTGTTATCGTCGCTGTATTCAAGGGTTACTTGGCTTTTCGCATCGGGGCGCAAATAGGTAATCTCCTTATTTTCACGGCGCAACTCAGCGAGCTCACGTAAAAGAGCGTGTGAGAGGTCTAAGGCAAGCGGCATATAATTCTCAGTTTCGTTTACCGCATAACCAAACATCATCCCTTGGTCGCCTGCGCCTTGCTCTTCAGGCTTGCCTCGGTCTACCCCTTGGTTGATATCAGGTGATTGCTCGTGTATAGCCGAAAGCACACCACACGATTTAGCTTCAAACATATACTCACTCTTAGTATAGCCAATTTTCTCAATCACATTGCGCGCAATTTGCTGTACATCTATGTACGTGTTCGATTTTACTTCCCCAGCCAATATTACCTGACCGGTAGTTACTAAAGTCTCGCACGCCACCTTCGAATGTGGGTCAAAAGCAAGAAAGTTGTCGATTAGAGCATCGCTTATTTGGTCTGCAATTTTGTCTGGATGTCCTTCAGAAACGGACTCAGAGGTGAATAAATATCCCATTGGTAATTATGATTTATTAGGGGGACGCAGTTGTAAAGAAGAACTGTTTTAGCATTTTTCGGGCACTGCCCAAGAGGTTGCAATCAGTACAAATTTGTCCTCGTTGTTATTAATTGGTGGCAAAATTACAAAATAATTATAAATAAACAATCATAAATAAATATTTTTTCTCCCCCGTTCATTCGCCCACACTCTATCTATAAAGCTCACACTAAAGTCCTATTACTACTCCAACATTCGGTATAAAACCAGTGCTGAAAACACTTTTGTCCTTCTTGTAGAGCACATTGTAGCTCGCTCCTATCTGTATGTACACATTACCCCCCATATTTTGTATATAACCTGCCCCCACATACAAAGCATCTTCCTCAGTATTGTATTTGTAATCAGTGTTTTTATGCTTCTGAGAGATAAAATAATGCTGATATGAACTGCTCACATACGCCACCCTACCTATGTAATACGTTAAAGCAGGACCTACGCCCACTAACAAACTCCGGTAGTATTCTGAGTTCTGAAAAGAACCATTCACCACAGCAGCAAGCTCCAAATCTTCAGTGATTTTATAACCCAAACGCGGCGATACATCGAGCCCCAATCCATAAGTAGAGTACCTAATCCCTATATTCCCCCCATACGTCCAAGGGTTGGGACGACTGTTTTGGTAATCAGGGTCTAAGATATTAGGACTTTGTGACCAAACTAAGTGGCTCATAACAAGTAGTGCGGTAGCCAATAAAAAGCGCTTCATATTCATATGTTTATATTTTGGGGCAAAGATAATAAATAATTACAAATAACCAAGCCTAAGCCTATAGATAAGATAAGTAATATTTTTCTATAGAATAACACTTTCTTAGAAAAACTAAAACTAAATATAACACAAACTGCCTTATAGCGCTCAGCCAAGGTATATAAAGACTTTCAATAACATTCCTATATCTATCGTCCAAGATTCGTATAAGGTTCGTATAAGCTTTGTATAAGCTCCCACCAACAATCCAGCACACTTCCAAAATACATCTATTTATCATATTATCAGCTTATTAAGCTCTAAAACGCCCATCGCACTCATCTTCTCAAAAACAACTTGATAAACTATAATACTATTCTTTTTTGCACCTATTTTTTAGAATAAAATTCTAAAAATAAAATTATTAATCTTTTTATTTGTTTTTCTCATTTTTTTTTTGGAAACTTTGCGCTGAAAAATAAAGCGAATTATGAATTTGAAAAATCTATTAGTTTTTGTAGGTATTTTCCTTTGGGCATTGCCTTCCTTAGCTCAGAATATAACAATTAAGGGTTCGGTGAAAGACACCAAGGGAGAACCTATGATGGGTGCTTTTATCCTCATAAAAGGCACTCAGCGCGGTACTTCTACTGATTTTGATGGTAACTATACCCTCAATGCCCAAGTAGGCGATGTGCTCAGATATTCATTTCTCGGAATGAAAACCGTCGAAAAGAAAGTAACAGCTGGTGTAACTCAAATGGATATCGTCCTTCAAGACGACGTGCAACAGCTCGAAGGTACAGTAGTTACCGGCTATGGTAGTCGTAAGGTAGCCAGTCGTACCGTCGCCTCAGTATCACAAGTGCAGGGCAAAGATATTATGAAAATTACTGCGGCTAATGCAATGGAAGGCTTGCAAGGAAAGGTAGCAGGATTAGTAGTTACTAACGAGTCAGGGCGACCTGGAGCTTCTTCTGAAGTGCTTATCCACGGATTAGGTACTTTTACAGCTGCTTTTGATAAGTCCGAGATGCGTAGCACTAACCCTCTCTATTTATTAGATGGAGTGCAAGTATCAAGTGATATAATGACGATGATTAACCCTAACGATATAGAGAGCATTACAGTACTCAAAGATGCAGCTTCTATTTCTATCTATGGAGCGCGCGCTGCCAATGGGGTAATCCTCATAACTACCAAACGCGGGAAACGCAACGAACGAACCAATATCACCGTCAATCATCAGTTAGGAGTTACAACCCTCACCAATGTTACCAATAAATTCTTTGATGATTTGGTAACTCCTCGTGAGTATATGGACTTTTGGTTGCTTAAAAGTCCAAATGAAATAGTCAGTGCAGGTAGAACTTTAGGATATACCGAAACCGACCCTAATGCTATTGCCAACAGAATCTTAGCCGAAAATCCTTATAATACCCGTTGGGATAAAGTCTATTTCCGCAATTTCGTACCTGTTTCTCGCACCGATGTATCCGTTTCAGGAGGAAACAATACTACATCTTATTATCTTTCAGGAGGCTATCTTAAACAAGAAGGAATGCAACCCAAATCCGACTTCAATCGCTATAACCTCAATTTAAGCGTCGATACCAAAATTACCGACTGGCTACGCGCAGCCTTATCTGTCTCCTTAGCTCATAGTGAATCCGAACTCGGAAACGATACCGACCCAAGTACCAAAGTGCTCCGCCTGCCTTTCTACTCACCCGTCGATAAAAATGGCAAACGTAAAGATTTTATCAATTCCATCTTAGGAGCACACAATGGCTTTTATCACCCCAATTATATAGCCGAAAAGTATTTTACAAATATCTATACCGATGATATTCTCCCCGTAGGCTCACTTACGTTTGAACCTATCAAAGGTTTGACCTTTAAAACTCAAGCAGGGATACAATACAATATTTCAGAAACTGAAATAAAAGGTCCTATGCCTTCGTTTAAAGACTATAAAACAGGTGGTAAAACCAATCCTTCGGTGCGTAGAGATATATTTAAATCTATACAAAAAACTTATACGAACCTGTTGGAATATCATTTCAATATAGCAACTAAGAACGATTTTAACTTTTTGTTAGGACAAGAGTCAATAGAAAATAGATATAAAGGATTCAACGCAATATCTAAAGGGCAACCCGCCGATGCCCTTTCTATGCTCTCTCACGGAACTAACGAAATAGGAGTAAATGATTCCGATGTTGCTAGTACCTTTAATTCCTATTTCACACGCTTAGAATATTCGTATGCTGGGCGCTACTTTTTAGATCTTTCAGCCCGTAGAGATGGCTCTTCAGCCTTTATACCTTCTAAACGTTATCAAAACTTCTGGGCAGTAGGTTTGATGTGGAAAGCTAAACAAGAAAAATTCTTAGAAAATGTAAAATGGCTTACCGACTTGAGTTTGCGTTTCAGTACAGGGGTTTCAGGCAACTCACGTATCGGCGACTATCGCAATATGTTGCTCGCTCAAGCTTATGCTGATAGAGCTTATAAAGGGCAAACCAGCTTTACACTTGACCAAGTGCTCGGTAACCCCGAACTCAGTTGGGAAGAACAAGGTAAAACTACCTTTGGACTTAATATGGTAATAGCTCGCAACACCTCACTAAACATTGAGTACTATGATAGGCGTACCAGCAAAATTCTCTCAACTCGTGCTATCAATTCAATGTCTGGATATACTCAAATCCCCGATAACATCGGTGATATGCAAAACCAAGGGATAGACATTACCCTTTCATTACTGATGTATAGAAGCAAAAACAGAGATTTTTCAATACGAGGTAATTTCAATTTGAATTATAATAAACAGAAAGTAACTAATATCTCTTATGGAGACCCCTATGTACTCGGTATAGAAAATTTTAGAGGTTATAAAGTAGGAAGCCCTATAGAATGGGTAATGCCTGTCTACAAAGGTATTAACAATAACGGAGAATCTGAATGGTATCTGCCGGGTGAAGATAGATTAGAATTGCATAAAGACGACAGCCAAATCACCAATGTGTTCGATAAAAGTAAGCTCGCTCAAACTACCGGTAAACCTTTGTTTGCCCTTTTCAACGGCGGTTTTGGCTTTGAATTTGGCTATAAGAATTTCACATTCGATATGAACTTCTCTTATGCAATAGGCAATTATAAACTTAATGAAGACCGTGCTGTGTTAGAAAACCCTAGCTATTTTGGCACCAATACTTTTAGTAAAAAAGTATTTAACTATTGGAAACAACCTGGTGATGATACCGATATTCCTAAAATCGATAGTCCCTACTTAATGCTTCGCGACACCCGATTGTTAGAAGACGCCTCGTATGTACGTTTGAGGAGTATAGGTCTTAGCTATAGCTTGCCCGAAGATTTAATTACTCAAATGCACTTTTTCAGTGGCGTACGTATCTATACTTCTGCTCAGAATATCTTTACAATTACCAAATATACTGGAGCAGACCCTGAGACTGGTGGCGACATAGCTTTAGGAGCTTATCCTCCTACAAGACAGTATTCCTTAGGTGTTGAACTTAAATTTTAAAAAAACATAATAATGAAAAAAATATATCATATCCTCATACTTTTCTCTTTAGCCTTATGGTTGAATGGTTGTTTTAGCTTAGACCAAGAACCTACCGATAAAGTAAGGGTAGGTAATTCATTTAGCTCAGCCCAAGAAGTACAATTTTGGGTGAATGGTGTTTACAACTCATTGCGCCAAAGTTATCAAGGAAAACCAATGTACATCAGTGATTTGCAAGCAGATTTCCTAAACCTTATGAGTTCATCTCGTATTCTGCTCTACCGCGATTTTCACCGTTGGAGTCAATTCCAATCAGGCGATGCTTCCATTAGGGTCATTTGGCAAACTCATTATGGCACTTTAGCCAATGTGAATGCTGGCTTACAAGGTATAGAAACTATGCCTGCTGACCTGCAAGAGGAAGTGAAAGTGCTCAAAGGAGAACTCTATTTGGCGCGTGCTTATTGCCATACCTATTTAGCAGCTCATTTTTGTAAAGCTTACGATCCCTCAACAGCAGCCTCCGATTTAGGTTTACCATTAGCTGACCATATTGTAACAACCCAAACACCTTTACAAAGCACTTTAGAACAGACCTATCAGTTTATTCTCAGTGATATTGCTCAAGCCGAAACTCTTTTAGCAAGTAAAGCAGGTATCGTAGGAGCCGATACTTTTACCGCAGATGCAGCTAAAGCTCTCAAAGCTCGTGTCTTGCTTTATAAACAAGAATGGGCGCAAGCCTATCAAGTCGCTAAAGAACTTATAGATACCAATCGTTATCCATTAGTAACTTCCCAATCCGATTTGCAAGACCTATGGACTCACGATACAGACAATGAGAGCATTGTGCAACTCTATGCTGCTATCGATGGTGTATCGGTGAGTGAACGCCCTTTCGATACTAATAGTCTCTATTTAGATGAAGCTGAAGACTTCTTCAATCCAGGTCAATTTATATTAGAACCTAATGTAGTGCCCACTCAAGATTTCGTAGATTTGTTTGACAATACCGATTGGCGAAAAGAAGTCTATTTGCGCGAAGGCGAATTGTCTTTTGGACAAACTATTTATGTGGTAAATAAATATCCACGAAACATAGATCTTTCAACCCCCAGTGACTTCTTTCCATACTATGGTCATAAACCCAAACTATTGCGTATTGCTGAAACTTATCTTATAGCTGCCGAAGCTGCTTATAGAAATAATGATGAAGCTAATGCTTTAGTTTACCTCAATGCGTTGCGTGCTGGTAGAGGTCTCGGTAATCTAACGGTTTCGGGGACTAATCTTTTTACTGAAATACAAAATGAACGAAATCGCGAACTCTGCTTTGAAGACTTTCGCCTTATCGACCTCAAGCGTTGGGGCTTAGGAGTAAAACGCGGTACACCTCAAAATTTTACACTAATTGCCACAAACCCTGCTAATGAATTGCACCAGCTTAACTTGCCCGCAGGTTATTACAAAATGGTATGGCCTGTTCCACAAATAGATGTAAATAATGAACACGGTAGATGGAAACAAAATCCTGGTTGGTAATAAATTACAAAACATAGCAAAACTGTTATTTTTATTGCGTTAAAAGAAAGTTTGTAAAGAAGCAATTTGTTTTTTTCATTTTTTCCAAATATTTTTGCACCCAAATAATACATTGATGATTTTGAAAACTAAATTACTTTGTGTTTGCGTGTTTACACTCCTTTCAGTAATAGGAGTTTCAGCTCAGCAAATAGAACTAAAAGGCTCAGTAAAAGACACTAAGGGAGAGCCTATATTGGGCGCATTTGTATTGATAAAAGGTACTAACCGAGGTGCTACTACCGATATGGAAGGTAATTATAACTTGAGAGTACAAGTGGGTGACGTGTTGCATTTTTCATTCTTAGGTATGAAAACTGAAGATAAGAAAGTAACCGCTGGCACTACACACATAGATGTAGTAATGCGCGACGACGTGCAACAACTTGAAGGTACTGTGGTAGTGGGTTATGGCAAGCGCAAGGTAGCCAGCCGTACAGTAGCTAATATAGCTCAAGTAGCAGGTAAAGATATTGCCCAAACCCCTGTGCCTAACGTGCTTGAATCCTTACAAGGACGAGTAGCAGGTATGATCATTTCTACCAATTCAGGGCGACCTGATGCAACTTCTACCGTACGCATACACGGTATAGGTTCATTCTCTGCTGCAGTAGGCGATCGTAGTGGTTCTATTTCCGATGTGCTATATGTGGTAGATGGCGTACAAGTAGATGCTAGCATAATGAGTGCTATTAACCCTTCGGATATTGAAAATATTTCAGTACTCAAAGATGCCGCTTCTACCTCTATTTATGGTGCACGTGCTGCCAATGGAGTGATTCTCATTACTACCAAACGTGGCAAACGAAACGAGCGAACCAGTATTACTATCAATCACCAATTGGGCTTTTCAGCACTTACCAATGCAAGCCGTAAGTTCTTTGATGGTATGGTAACTCCTCGTGAATATATGGACTTCTGGCTCTTAAAAGACCCTGATGAAGTAAAACGTATCGGTGATGCTATTGATGGTAATCCTACCGATGCGGCTACAGCTGCTCAAAAAATATTAACAAAATATCCTTATAACACTCGTTGGGATAAAGTATTCTATCGCGATTTCGTACCTCTTTCTCGCACTGATGTATCTGTCTCTGGCGGTAGCAATACCACTTCTTACTACTTGTCATTAGGTTACTTAAACCAAGAAGGGACTAAAAAACGAAGCGATTATGAACGCTATAATCTCAATTTAAATCTCGACTCTCAAATTACTACTTGGTTGCGCTCTGGGCTTTCAGTAACATTGGCGCATAGCGATGCAGAAACTACAAGCGGAGGGAACGCAGGTGACATAATGCAACTGCCATTGTACTCACCTACCGATGAAAATGGGAAACGTAAAAATTATATTTACTCTTTCCTCACACTTCCCGATCCTGATAGTAATAAAACTGGATTTTATCATCCCGATTATCTCATTGAAAAGAATCCTGGTAATGCACAAGTAGATGAAATATTGCCTACAGGTTATCTTACTATTGAACCTATCAAAAATCTTACTTTCAAAACTCAAGTAGGAATACAATACAATATAGAGGAAACGGTAGCAAGAGGCTTAGCATCATCTTATGATTATGAAAACGATATGCCTAATGTAGCTTCTACTCAGTGCTATCTCCGAAAAAATATACAAACTACCTATACTAATTTTATTAGAGTATTATTTTATGTTGGGTAATTCGCACAGCTTTAATGCCTTGTTAGGACAAGAGTCAATGCAGTCTATAAATAGGGGATTTGGAGCCTCTTCTCAAGGACAACCCTCTGATGTGCTTTCTATGCTCTCTCACGGTACTTTAGGACAAACAGTGAATGACGGACAAACAGTTTATACATTCAATTCTTACTTTGCTCGTTTAGAATATAACTATAACAATAAATATTTTCTTGATATCTCAGGCCGTCGCGATGGATCTTCTGCTTTTGGCAGAAACCACCGGTATGCTAATTTCTGGGCTATAGGGGCAATGTGGAAACTTAAAGAAGAAGCTTTTTTGAACAATGCAAAATGGATTAATGAGCTCAATTTGCGTATCAGTACAGGATTGTCAGGAAATTCAAGTATAGGCAATTATCGCAATCGTACTCTTTTTACTGCTAATAGATATTATAAAGAAAGCAACGGTTTCTTTACCCAATCTTTAGGAAATCCTGATTTAATGTGGGAAGAACAGCGAAAAACTAGCATAGGTCTCAGTGCTATCATTTTCCGCAATACCTCTTTGGTATGACAGGCAAGCCTATAAAATATTAGCTACTCGACCAATTAATACAATGTCAGGATATAGTACTTTTCCTGATAATATAGGTGATATGCAAAATCGCGGTGTAGATGTTACTTTATCTTCGCAAGTCTATAAAAATAAAGCAAATACTTTTTCTATTCGCCCTTATCTGAACTTTAATTACAATAAAGAAAAAGTTTTGTCATTGCTCTATGGTCGTGATTATTATTTTGATGGCGAAGCTGGTTATCGAATAGGAGGTCCTATTGAATGGACTCTTCCTATATTCAAAGGAATCAACGATAACGGTAATGCCGAATGGTACCTACCTAATGAAGATAACCCAATGATACAACAAACTGATGACACTAAAGTTACTACTTTACACGATGATAATGACTTGGCTCAAACTACAGGGAAAAAAATGTTTGCTCCTGTGAATGGTGGTTTTGGACTTGGTGTGAGATATAAGGCATTCGACTTAGATTTAAATTTTGTTTATTCTTTAGATAAATATGTTATCAATACAGATAAACTCACTACTTATAACCCCGACGGATTTGGGGGTTATAACTTTAGTCGTGATTTGTTAGAAAATTATTGGAAACAACCTGGCGACAATACTATCTACCCAAAAATAGAGAGTACTAGATTTCTTCGTAGAGATACACGTTTGCTTGAAAATGCTTCTTATTTGCGATTGAAAAATATTAGCCTCAGTTATACTTTCTCTCAAGAAGTAATTGAACAGCTCAAATTTTTCTCAGGAATACGTTTGTACGCTTCGGCTCGTAATATTCTTACCTTTACAAAGTATACAGGAGCTGACCCTGAGATGGAAGGCGATAGCATTGCTACAGGAGGCTATCCTCCCTCACGACAATTTACTTTTGGTGTTGAACTTAGATTCTAAAAGATGTTCACTATGAAAAAAAAATATAATCTTATTTTATTAGGACTTTTCGTCTTTTTTAACAGTTGCTTTAATTTAGAACAAGACCCTTATGATTTTGCTACTGACGAAAATCTTATCAGAACTGTACAAGACGCTCAAATGGCTGTCAATGGTATTTACGCCACTCTACGTAATAATCACGAGGGAGAGTCTATGTATGCTACTGATGTGCAGGCTGATTTTTTGAATATGGCAATCATTCCTGAAACATTGCCTACAATTCATCGTTGGGCTGATTTTTCAGCTTCCAATAATACTACAGCAACTATTTGGCGCAACTATTTTCTCATTATTCAAAATGTGAATATTGATTTAAAAGCTTTTGATAATGTTCCTAATGAAAATACTCTTGAAGTATTGCGTGGAGAGCTTTATTTAGCACGGGCATTCTGCTATAGTTATTTAGTAACACACTTCTGTGAAGCCTACAATACTGCTGTAGCTACTTCTCAATTAGGATTACCACTCGCTACAGAACAAATAGTAAAAGATTTCCCCGAACGTAGTAACTTAAAAGAAACTTATGATTTTATTTTAGCTGATATCGCACGTGCTCAAACTCTTTTAGCTTCTAAAACAGGAGAACCAGGCGCTGATACCTTTACAGTAGATGCTGCTAAAGCATTGAAGGCTCGCATACTCCTGTACCAAAATAATTGGACAGAGGCTTATAACACTGCCAAAGAACTCATAGACATAGATACTTATCCTTTAGTTACCTCACAAGATGAGTTACAAAGAATATGGGAAAGAGATGATACAGCCGAAGCGATTACTCAATTATACGCTTCTATTACTAGCGGTGACTCTCGCGAATTACCTACAGGCACCAATAATATTTATATTAATTATAGTGGTGGTTATAACCCTAAACTTTTGCCTACTCAAACTTTTATTGATTTGTTTGACACAGCAGACTATCGTAAGGAGGTCTTCTTGACTCAACAAATTGTAAATGGTGAAAGCGTTTATTTGGTGAATAAATATCCTAATAACGATGATCTCAATATTTATGCTATGTATGGAAGACCCTATTATGGTCACCGTCCTAAATTGTTTCGCATACCCGAGATTTATCTTATAGCTGCCGAAGCCGCTTATCGAAATGGTGATGTAGTTAATGCCCAACGGTACTTAAACAGCTTGCGCACCGCTCGCGGTCTTACAGCGGTTACGGCTACAGGCGAAGCCCTCTTTACCGAAATTCAGAACGAACGCAATCGCGAACTCTGTTTTGAAGGTGTCCGTATGATTGATATCAAACGATGGGGCTTAGGCGTTGTACGTGGTGCTCCACAAAATATGAATCTGATAATTACTACAAATCCTTCACAGTACTACCAATTAAATATTGCTCCTAACTATTATAAAATGGTATGGCCATTGTCTCCTACTGATATTCAAAATGAGCAAGGACGTTGGCAACAAAATACAGGTTGGTGATGGAATATTATGAATTATACAACAAACTAAAAACAGTTTTCGATACCCAGCGCGATACCGAAGTACCGGAGCTGGGTATTCGCATTTTGCATAATAGCTTCTTTTCGGAAGGAGCTAAGCATTACTTGCCAGGGAGTCCGCATTTGTTTTGCCAAGAGCATAACTTAGCGTTCTCTTCTCAGCTCAATGATGCTCAAGACGATTTGCATTGGGCTGACTACGATGTGGATTGTAATATACATTTTCAATACCACATAATACAACCTTTAGGTACCCCAAAAGCTGATGGGGTAATTATTGTATTTCACGGACTCAATGAAAAGAAATGGGATAAATATTTACCTTGGGCTTATGGATTGGCAAGCCAAACGGGCAAAGCAGTGGTGCTCTTCCCGATAGCCTTCCATATGAGCAGGGCTCCTGAACGTTGGAGTTCTCGCCAAGAGATGTACGCCATCGCTCAAAAGCGTATGAATGAGTTTGCTGATAACTCTGAAACTTCTTATGTGAATGCGGCGACTTCTACACGCTTAGATGCTTTTCCTCAACGTCTGTTTTGGTCGGGATTGCAAACGTATAACGACATTGTGCAGTTCATCACTGACCTGAAATCGGGGGTTTTGCCTACTATTACCCCTACAGCTACGGTAGACCTTTTTGGGTATTCTATCGGTTCTTTCTTATCTGTTATCTTGATGATGGCAAATCCCAAAGGTTATTTTACTAATGCCAAGCTTTTTTGCTTCTGTGGCGGGATGACCATAGACCGTATGTTTCCTATTTCCAAATATATAATGGATGGACGTGCAGCGATAACAATGCAGAAAACCTTTGCTGAGTTGCTTAGCACGAACTTCAAGAACGACGACCGCCTAAGGCATTATCAAGATAGTGAGCTACACTTTGATAAAGCTTGGTTCAAAACAATGTTGCGTTATAACTATTATCAAAAAGAGCGCGAACAGCGTTTCAGAGAGTTGGAACACCAAATTAAAGCGATGGTACTCGAGAAGGACGAGGTAACCCCTCCTATCGAAGCTCTGAATACCCTCAAAGGCGGTTACCGCAATATTGACATTGAGGTACAGATAGACGATTTTCCTTATCCGTACACCCATATGAGCCCCTTTGCTCTCACTACAAAGAACGCCCCTCAAGTAACTGAAGCCTTTCAAAGGTTTGTGAGGACAGCAGTAGAGTTTTATTTAGGTAAAGGGTAAAAGATAAGAAAAGCGTCACAAACTTAGCCAATTTTTCAAAGTTTGGTTAAGTTGTGATATGGGCATCGGAGAAACTCGGAGATACTTGGATGAGCTGATGAGTTGGGCAGGTTGGGGTGTGATAGGTGTTTTCGGAGGAAAACGAAGGGATTCAAAAGAGAAGTGAGAGGTGTTTTGGTGAGAAAAAGGTGTTAGGAGGGTACACTTAGCTTATAGAAAGCTTATACGAATCTTGAACGAATCTTGGACGATTGTTACACAAAGGCTATATAAATATTTGATTAATAGCATAATACAATAATACTAAAGATGCTAAAAACACGGTTTCGAGACGTAATTAAAGAAAAGAGATAATTCTTTCTTGAGCTTTTTTCAAAGAGAAGAGAGTAGCGATATAAAAGGGATACGAGAACACAGGCAGTCGTAGTGCGACAGGCAGGTAATATAAAAATAAACAAATGAAGAACAAAAGACAGTGCGAGCTGTAAGGGTAGTTGCAACAGGACAGACTGTTAGGTAAAGAATGAACGAACAAAAGACGAACGAATGATGAACTAATGACAAAGGAAAACCATAGAAATATTGGTTATTAGGAGTTTCATTTGTGATGTATTTAACCTATATTATAAGTAACTACTAAAAACTAAAAACTGACGACTAATGACGGATACACACACTCACTTATATTCAGAAGAATTTGATAGCGATCGTTCTACAATGATTGCACGTGCACAAGCAGTAGGGGTAACTCGTTGCTTTATTCCTGCGATTGATGCGAGCTACACTCAGCGTATGTTCCAGTTGAAAAACGATTATCCTAACTACGTTTTCCTAATGAACGGTCTGCACCCTTGTAGTGTGAAGGAAGACTACCGCGAAGAACTTGCACACGTTGAGAGTTTAATGAAGGTGCATCCTTTTTGCGCCATTGGAGAAATAGGCATCGACCTCTATTGGGATAAGACTTTCCTCAAAGAGCAACAGGAAGCTTTTCAGTGGCAAATACAGTTGGCTAAAAAGCATCAGTTGCCTATTGTTATTCACTGTCGGGAGGCTTTCGACGAAGTGTTTGAGGTTTTAGAATCCGAAAAAAGTGACGACCTTTTTGGTATCTTTCACTGTTTTACAGGTACCGAAGAACAAGCTCATCGCGCGATTGGTTACGGATTGCATCTGGGTATTGGCGGAGTAGTAACTTTTAAGAACGGAAAAATAGACCAGTTTTTAAAAAATATAGATTTACAGCATATTGTTTTGGAAACTGACTCGCCTTATTTAGCACCTGTACCTTACCGCGGGAAACGCAATGAAAGTGCTTATATAGTGAAAGTTGTAGAGAAGTTATCAGATATATATGCATTGCCTGAAAGCGAGATTGTACGTCTTACTGATGTCAATGCTACAAAAATATTTAACATTTAATTAGGTATTATCAAATATATTTCGTTACTTTGCCTTTTGTTATCTAAAACAAGAGAAAATAGAGTATCTGAAATGACCGATTATTTCAAGTCCATACGTCCGTTTAACGACAACGAAGTGTCACGTGCTTTGTCGCAAATCAAAGATAATCCTTTGATTCAAGCGATGATGGTTTATGCATTTCCTGACGAAAGTCCCGAAGAGCGAGAACGGCGATTGCTTGCTTGCCAGAAGGTGTCAGATTTTCAGGTGGATATAATGTATCAAGTGGTTACTAAGGCGATTGAAAAGAGTATTTCGGAATTTACTTGTGAAGGTTTTGATGCCTTAGATTCTCACAAAGCTTATGTATTTGTTTCTAATCACCGCGATATTATTTTAGATACTTCCTTGTTAAACGTTGCTCTATACGATAATCATCTCTCGATGACGGCTTCGGCTATGGGCGACAATCTGCTGAAGAAAAAGTATTTGAAGATATTAGCGATGCTCAACCGAAATATTATTATATATAGGAGTCTGCCCCCGCGTGAGGCTTTGGAACATTCTAAATTGGTATCGGAATACATTTATCACTGCATTACAGAAGAGCATCGCAATGTGTGGATCGCGCAACGAGAAGGGCGTACTAAGAACGGCGACGACCGTACCCAGCAAGGAGTTTTGAAGATGCTCACCCTTAATGCTCCCGAAGATACATCGCCTTTGCAGTACCTTAAAACACTTAATTTAGTACCAATGTCCATTTCCTATGAGTTTGACCCGACCGATGTGTTGAAGTTACCAGCACTGATCGCTCAACATAACGGGGTAGAATACGTGAAATCTAAAAAAGAGGATTTTGAAAACATCATTCAAGGCTTGTTGGGACAAAAAGGACGTGTGCATATTTCGGTAGGACAACCGCTGTACGACCAGATAGACACTATAGAAGCCACACATCAGCATCTTAACAAGCAATTGCAAGCCTTAGCTGAATGTTTGGACAGTGCTATTCATCAACAGTACAAGTTATTCCCCGCGAATTACATTGCTTATGATTTGCTGAATGACAGCTCTGTATATAAGGAATGCTATAATGAAAAAGATTTTCGACGCTTTGAACGTCGTATGAATAATCGTAGCAATTCTGACGACCTTTCACAAAAGAAGTTTTTAGAGATGTATGCCAATCCTGTAAAGAACAAGTGTGATGGAAACTAATAATTCAAAAGTGCTTCTCATCTATACAGGGGGAACTATCGGGATGATAAAGGACTACCAGACCGGTGCCTTACGCGCTTTTGAGTTCGACAATCTTTACAAGCGTATTCCTGAGCTCTCGCACTTAGATTGTGAAATCTCAGTACACTCGTTTGATAAAGTGATAGATTCCTCGGATATGAACCCGCAGCATTGGATAGAAATCGCTGAGGTGATTGAAAGAGAGTATAATCACTACGATGGTTTTGTAGTGTTGCACGGCAGTGATACGATGAGCTACTCGGCTTCGGCTTTAAGCTTTATGCTACAAGGGCTTACCAAACCTGTAATCTTTACCGGTTCACAACTGCCGATAGGTGATTTGCGCACCGATGCCAAGGAGAATCTTATTACTTCGATACAACTGGCAGCGCTGAAAGAGAAGGGCGAGTCGGTAATACAAGAAGTGGGACTTTATTTTGAGTACAAACTCTATCGAGGTAATCGCACTACCAAAATCAATGCCGAGCACTTTCAAGCCTTTGCCTCACTCAACTACCCATTATTGGTGGAAAGTGGTGTACATTTAAAGGTGATGAAAGAGAACCTATTACCTCGCAAGCGAGGAGCTACCTTAGAGGTTTGGAAAGATTTTGAAACGGATGTAGTGATTATCAAGATGTTTCCCGGTATTACAGCTTCTATACTGAATGGCATTTTCAATATTCCAAATTTGAAAGGGGTAGTATTGGAGACTTACGGTTCAGGCAATGCGCCCACTGATGAGTGGTTTGTGGAGAGTTTGCAGGCAGCTATTGATAAAGGAATACACATAGTGAATGTTACCCAGTGTTCTGGAGGAAGTGTGATGATGGGCAAATATGAGGCAAGTGAAGCTCTCAAAAAGATGGAAATTATAGACGGAAAAGACCTCACAACCGAGTCAGCAATCACAAAATTGATGCTTTTGCTTAAAAAAAATATTTCTCATAAACTATTTAAAATCAAGTTTGAAGAAAATATATCAGGAGAAATTTAGCAAAAAATTAAGAAAAAACTTGTGGGATAGAAAAATAATTTGTTACTTTGGCATTCAGAAACAGCATAGAGAGAGGTGTCCGAGTGGTCGAAGGAGTACGCCTGGAAAGTGTATATACGCCACAAGCGTATCGAGGGTTCGAATCCCTTCCTCTCTGCTTCTTTCTAGAAAAATATTATTAAACATTAAATTATCAACTAACAATTTAAAAGATTAAACAAATGAAAAAAATGTCATCTAAGCTACTTCTTGTAGCAATGTTAATTTTAAACGTGGCTATGGTTAGCGCTCAAGAAGCTACAGAAGCAGCGCAACAAAGCAAAGGCTTCCACCAAGTGTTTAAAGAGCGTTTCATTGAGGGGGGACCTATGTATATGGCTCCTATCTTGCTCTGTTTGATTATTGGTTTGGCAGTAGCTATTGAGAGAATTATTTACCTCAATATGGCAACTACCAATTCTAAGAAGTTGCTAACAGAGATTGAAGAAGCATTGGACAGCAAAGGTATTGAGGCAGCTAAAGAAGTATGCCGTAATACAAAAGGTCCTGTTGCGTCTATTTTCTATCAAGGTCTTGACCGTTCATCAGAAGGTATTGATATGGTTGAAAAATCAGTAGTATCTTACGGAGGTGTACAGATGGGACAATTGGAAAAGAACGTGTCTTGGATTTCGCTCTTTATTGCTATTGCACCGATGTTAGGATTTATGGGTACGGTAATTGGTATGATTGAAGCGTTCGATAAGATTAGTTCAGCTGGTGGTTTGGACGCATCATTGATTGCTGGTGATATTAAGGTTGCCTTGCTTACTACTGTGTTTGGTTTGATCGTTGCGATGATTTTGCAAGTATTCTACAACTATATCATTGCTAAAATAGATGCTATCGTAAATGATATGGAAGATGCTTCTATCTCGCTTATCGATCTTTTAGTAGCAAGAAAAATGAAATAATTTACTCACCCGTTAAACAACTTTAAGTATGTATAAAATAGCAAAATATGGAGCTCTTGCTTTAGGTGTGATTGGGGTAATTTTATGGATTGTTTTGTCTTTTGCTACAAACGCCGATGATCCCAATAACGGTACTATGCAAGCCTTGTTTGTGCTCACATATGTTTTATTAGGTATAGCTTTGATAGCGGTACTTGTATCAGCAGCACAAAACATTTTAGCTTCGCCAAAAGCACTCAAGAAAACGCTTATCTATACCGGCGGATTTGTGGTAGTACTTGTCTTAGCTTATGTCTTCTCTTCAGGAGCAGTGGAAGCTAATGCTAGTGATGAAGTGAAAAAAGCCAGCGAATCTGTAAGGAAATGGACAAGCACAGGTTTAATCGCTTTGTATATATTGGTAGCAGCAGCTGTAGTAGCTCTTATTGCATCCAATGTAAAAAAAGCACTAATGAGATAAAAAATTATGGCAAAACGTTCCGCACCTGAGGTAAACGCAGGTTCAATGGCTGATATTGCATTCTTGTTGTTGATATTCTTTTTAGTTACAACAACTATTGAAAGTAACTCAGGGATTACTGTAAAGTTACCTCCTAAACCACAAGAAAATACGCCACCACCTCCACCAGTAAAAGAGAAAAACGTATTGGTAGTGGTAGTGAACAAGTACAACCAGTTGTTAATAAACAACGAAGTTAAGGAACTCAAAGACGTAAAAGAAACAGCTCTCAATTTCTTGGATAACAATGGTGATGGTTCTTGTACTTACTGTAAAGGTAAAAGAGACCCTTTATCATCTGACAACCCAGATAAAGCAGTTATTTCTTTGCGTAACGACCGTGAAACTTCATATCACACTTATATAGCCGTACAAAATGAATTGATTAAGGCATATAATGAGTTACGTGAGCGTGAACGTGCACGTTTGTTCCCTAATGAAGTACCTTACGTTCAGATAGAGGAAGAATTTAACGCAGCTCGTACTCCAAAAGAAAGGAAAGATGCGTTAGAACCTAAAATCGTGAAATTACAGGAGCTATTCCCAAGGAAATTGCTTGAAACAGCACCTAAGAAACACTAAAATTAGAAGGATATGTCAAAATTTACAAAAAAGAAAAGTGGCGAAACGCCCGCTGTGTCTACGGCTTCTTTACCAGATATCATCTTTATGCTTTTGTTCTTCTTTATGACTGTAACAGAATCTAAAGATAGCGATTTGATGGTACAGAATAAGTTGCCAGTGGCAGACCAAGTGCAAAAATTGGACAAGAAAGACCCAGTTGTGTACATTTATGCAGGGAAACCACTTCCTAAGTATCAGGCTAAGTTTGGTGCAAACGCTAAAATTCAAGTGAATGATAAATTCATTGATGTTGCTGAGGTAAGCCACTATATATTGAATTATAGAGAAGGTTTACGCGACGCTTTAAAAGATGTATTTATGACCGCTTTGAAAGTAGATGCTGATACCAATATGGGATTAGTGAGTGATATACGTGAAAAATTGCAAGATGTTAATGCCTTGAAATTGACTTATATCGCTCGTGAGGGTTCTCCTTTGAATCAAAGATAATTAAGCGAAACATATTTCTGTGCTAAAAAGACTACCTTAAAAAATAGGGTAGTCTTTTTTGTTATTATCAATAAAAATATTACCTTTGCATTATTAAAACGAATTAATAGTAATTATTTATGAGAAAAATCATTTTACTTTTTGGTTTACTCCTAAGTGCAGGAGTAGCTTCAGCGCAGTCGTTTGGGGCTGGTGATGTGCAAATTAACGGAGGTCTTGGTGTTTCAGGTCCAGGAGCTATGATATATGGCTCAGTAGACGTTGGAATTACTGACGAAATAACCGTAGGAGGTGAATTGTTTTACCGTGGTAGAAATTACAATAGCGTAAGATATAACAATATAGGTATTTTAGCTACCAGTAACTATCACTTCAATAAACTTATAAGAAGACTTCCTTCAAACGTAGATTTGTACGGTGGTTTGAGTTTAGGATATTACAATTGGTCTAACGATTATAAATACGACAATTGGGATCCTTATTACGATTCAGGGCTTGCAGTACGTCTTCAAACAGGAGGGCGTTATTTCTTTACAGAAAACTTCGGTGTGAATGCTGAGTTGTTTGTAGAGCACAACTCCTTTGCCACTGGAGGTTTTAAAGCAGGTGTTACTTATAGATTTTAATAACTTAAAAAATGAAAAAAGGGACTTCCTAAGGAGTCCCTTTTTTATTGTGCTTTCTTAGCTTCTTTCAACAAGTAAGCCCTGAATAAGCGCAATTCATCCCAACTGTATTTTTCTTCTGCCTTTTCATAAAGGCTTTTTAGGGTAGTAAGTCCTTCGTCCTCCTTAAAAATTGCATTTAGTTTATTGATAGTTTCCTCAGGGAGCACTTCAGTAATAGCAATTTTATCTTGTTCTATGCATTTAGCTATATGAGAATAGATAGTAGCCTGTGATAGGGTACGTTCTTTGGCAATCTCAGCTACTGTTTTGCCTTCTTTCCAAAGCTGAAGTGTGACATCATAAGTGGAGTGTTTTTCTTTTTTAGATTTATCATCTTTTGGTGGAGGATATTCGCCGACAAAGAGTTTTTCGTTCTTTAATATATTATTTATTTTCTCAATGAGTTCAGTGTGCAAAGTTTCTAATTTGGCTGAATGTATCTTTCCCTTATCAAAAGATTGGTTTGCTTGGGCTAATTGTACCATTTGCTCTAAGCGGAAGAGTTTTTTTAGCGTTTCGGAGATGTTATTGTCTAACTCTTTCAGTTCGGTGAAAAACTGTTTTACTTTTTTCTGGTTAGCTATCTTTCCTTCTACTAATAGCACCTCATACCACAATTGCTCTAAGAGCGGTGTGAAATAGGTTATCGCTTTGGCTACACGTTCGAAAATATGCTGAATATCGGTTGTGTTATTAAAGAGTGTTTTGAGTTGCTTGCTGAATTTCTCAGAAACAGTAACCAATTCTTGCACCTTTACTAACTGCTGACCCGCCCAATCTTTATATAGGTTTTTATTACCAATTTCACCTGAATAGCTGTTGCGGTGTAATACCCATTCTTCTAAGAGAGTGTTCCACTGAAAAGTGTTTAGTATATTCTCCTGCAAGAATTCGGTTTTACCTGTATAACAAGCAGTTTGCACTTCCTTTTCAGAGGCTTTGTTCTCAGCATAACCTACCACTTCGCCATCGTTGTTAATACCATTAGCACTTACTGACGATAGCAAGACCAAACCTTCTAACGAACGCAGGCGCGAGAATGCCACATAGGCTTGCCCTGAGGCGAAAACGCTTGCCAAATCTAAAATAGCTTTCTCAAAAGTAAGTCCTTGACTTTTGTGTATGGTGATTGCCCACGCTAAGCGCAGTGGATATTGGGTAAATGAGCCCAAGCGCTCTTCTTCTATATCTTTGGTAGTTTCGTTCAGTTTATAACGCACGTTTTCCCATTCGTAGCGTTCGACATTTATGACCTTACCACCGTCTAATTTCACTGTAATTTCTTTTTCGGCGAGAGATACTACAGTACCCATCTTTCCGTTGAAAAACAAGTGTTCTCCTGAATTATCGTTTTTGATGAACATCACTCTTGCACCTTCTTTTAGCTGAATAACTTTCTCAATAGGGTAGAGGTATTCTGGGAAATCATCAACAATATCAGCCTCATAAGAAAATAGGGGAGAGGAGAGCTTACTCATTTCTCGTTGGTTCATAGCATCGGCTTTGGCGTTGTGAGTGGTAAGAGTGATGTAATCGTTCTGGTGTTTTTTATGAAAATCTGGCTGTACATACTTTTCTAACTGTTTGATATCCTTAGGGGTAAGTTGGTTTTCACGTAAGTGATTTAAAATAGAGATAAACAGCTTATCAGTTTGCCGGTAAATGGTTTCAAGTTCTACGTATAGCAAAGGGTTTTGGGTTACGACTTCGGATTGAAAAAAATACATTCCTTTATAATAGTGTTTGAGTACTTCCCATTCTTCTTGTTTTACTACGGGAGGTAGCTGTAGCAAATCGCCGATGAAGAGTACTTGTACACCTCCAAAAGGTCGTTTATCTTTGCGAATAAATTGCAACATATAGTCCATTGCATCGAGTACATCGGCACGTAGCATACTTACCTCGTCTACAATTAGGAGTTCCATATTGCGAATGAGTTGCTGTTTATTTTTGTGCATTTGGAAGTGTTTGCGCAGAGAAAAACGGTTTTCGAAGCGTAGGAACTCATTTACAATAGGAGGGTTGCTGAGCGTTGGTAAGAAAGAAGCAAAAGGGAGTTGGAACATTGAATGAATAGTTACGCCCCCAGCATTGAGGGCAGCAATACCCGTAGGGGCAACTACTACCGTATTTTTATAGCAAGTATTGATGATTTTGTGTAGCAAAGTAGTTTTACCCGTTCCTGCCTTTCCTGTGAGAAATATATTTCTATTTGTTTGATTTACAAGTGTAAGAATATACTCTTCCATACCATTTGTTTGGTTGTTGTTATTTAATAACGCAAAGATACGAAACTTTTTTTAATTGGCAAATTAACAAAATTATTATGAGCTACACGGGTATTTTTTTGAAGGAATGAGGGTGGGGGTAGCTTATACAAAGCTTATAGGAAGCTTATACGAATCTTGGACGATTGTTATACAATGGCTATGTAAAGAGTTGAGAGTTAATAGTTAAGAGTACATAAAAATTTAGGTAAAAAATGCTAAAGGGCAATAATACGGGAGTGAATAAATAATTTTTTTTACTTTTCTTTTGTTACTATTAATTTTTTTTACTACTTTTGTCGCATTAATAATCAACCTTTAAAAATATTCACAGCTATGATTAAAAAAATCTATCAAGTAGCCATAGGCATTGCTGTATGTCTTGGTTTTGTAGCTTGTAATAGTAACCAAGCTACCTCTAATGAGAATAAGAGTGGAAGTTCTTATCAAATTAAAGTACCTACCCCTTCTCGTCCAGCTGGACAAACTGATGTGTTAAACCTTACTACTCCTAAAATGGACACCGTGCGTGTGGGTATCATTGGGCTTGGAATGCGTGGACATAGTGCAGTAGAACGTTATATGCACGTGCCTGGAGCTAAGGTTACTGCTCTGTGCGATATTCGCCCTGAAATGGTAGAAAAAGCACAGCAGGTGATTGAAAAGGCAGGGCATAAACGCGTAGCCCAATACACAGGTGATGAAAACGCTTGGAAAGCTTTGTGCGAACGCAAAGATGTAGACCTCGTGTACATTGTAGCCGATTGGAAGCACCACGTACCGATGGCGCTTTATGCTATGGAACACGGTAAGCACGTGGCTATAGAAGTACCTGCTGCACTTGATATGGATGAGATTTGGGCATTGATTGATATGAGCGAAAAGAAACGCTTGCACTGTATGATGCTTGAGAACTGCGTGTACGACTACTTTGAAATAACTACTCTTAATATGGCTCAACAAGGGCTATTAGGTGAAGTTATTCACGGAGAAGGTTCTTATATTCACAACTTAGATGACTTTTGGACTGAGTATTGGAACAATTGGCGTTTAGATTACAACGCTAAAAATCGTGGTGATGTATATCCTACTCACGGTATAGGTCCTGTATGTCAAGCGCTTAACATTCACCGTGGTGATAAAATGAATTATTTAGTTTCATTTGATACACATCCTTTCAGAGGCAAAGAAGTGTACAAACGTGTAACAGGCAAGGAAGATCCTAACTTCCAAAATGGAGACCTTACCATTACAATGATTAAAACAGAAAAAGGAAAGACTATCCAAATACAACACGATGTGGTAACTCCTCGCCCGTATTCACGTATGTATCAGCTTACTGGAACTAATGGATTTGCCAATAAATATCCGATAGAAGGTTATCTTATTCAGCCAGAAAGTATAGCAAAAGACGAAGTGCCTAACCACGAAAATCTTTCGGCACACAGTTTTATGCCGGAGGAAGCTAAAAAAGCAATGATGGAAAAATACAAGCCACGTATTCTTAAAGAGTTGGAAGCTAAAGCAAAAGAAGTAGGTGGTCACGGTGGTATGGACTATATAATGGATTATCGCCTGATCTACTGCTTACGCAATGGTTTGCCTTTGGATATGGACGTATATGACCTTGCTGAATGGTGTTGCTTAGCTCCTCTTTCTAAACTATCCTTAGAAAACGGTAGTGCTCCTGTAGAAATCCCCGATTTTACTCGTGGAGCTTGGAACAAACAAAAGGGATATAAACACGCATTCGCTGATTAGCAAATGAAATGTGCTACAAACTTTGCCAAAGTTTAAAACTTTGGCAAAGTTGAATCACTAAAGACTAAATATACTAACACCTATGTCAAACGTACTACGCCTTCCAGCGGAACAACTCTACGCCAAGGAATTAGAGGCTTTAAAAGAAGAGGATAAAAAACAAGAAAAACCCATAGGCTGGCAATTGTCGCCTAAAGCGGTGCTGAAATTCGTAACTGGTGGTACGGCTAGCGGGGTGGAAATTACTCCTAAGTACATTGGTCATAACCGTTTGGTGGAGATAGCCATTGCAACCTTGCTCACCGACCGTTCCTTGTTGCTCATAGGCGAACCAGGAACGGCTAAATCGTGGCTTTCCGAAAACCTGACGGCTGCTATTTGTGGTGACTCAGGCAAAGTGATTCAAGGTACGGCAGGTACTAGCGAGGAGCATATCCGCTATTCGTGGAACTACGCGATGCTATTGGCGAATGGTCCATCGCACACTGCCCTGCTCAAGTCGCCTATCTATCGCGCGATGGAAACAGGAACGGTGGCGCGCTTTGAGGAGATTTCGCGTTGTGCTTCCGAAGTGCAGGACGCGCTGATTTCGATTCTATCGGAGAAGAATATCGCCATTCCTGAGCTTAGCGAAGAACTGTATGCGCAGCGCGGTTTTTCTATTATTGCGACCGCCAACACCCGCGACCGTGGGGTGAACGAAATGTCATCGGCATTGAAACGCCGTTTTAACATCATCGTATTACCTGCACCTGCTACTTTGGAAACCGAAGTATCAATTGTTACTAAACGTGTTGCCGAGATTTCTAATAACTACAAATTACAAGCCGCCTTGCCCAGCAGTGAAGCTATTGAGAAGATTGTTACTATCTTCCGCGAATTGCGCAAAGGGGCAACTTTAGACGAAAAACAGAAACTCAAATCACCGAGTGGTGTGATTTCTACTGCCGAAGCTATTTCGCTTATCACCAATAGTATGGCATTAGCAGGCAGTTTTGGTAACGGCACTGTTACCGATGAAGATTTAGCATCAGGATTGCAAGGAGCTGTAGTAAAAGATGAAGATAAAGATAAAATGGTGTGGAAGGAATACCTTGAAAATGTAATGAAGAAACGCGGAGCATCGTGGCGTGAACTCTACAACCAATGTTCAACAATGAACAATTGATAATTATCACATTGGCAAATTGGCAAAATTGCACATTTCCACATAGTAATAAATAAGCGAATTGTATTCAGGGTGCGCTTGAATCCACTGATGCAAGATAGGTATAAAGGTGGCGATAATCTCTTTGTCGCCACTTTCTAATATACGTTTGCTATAAGCGATATAGATTTGCTCTGCCAAAGGCATTATAAGTATACCTTGGTATGACTTAGGTGCAAAATCCTCAGCGCGCAGAAACGGCATCACGTCAGTAATTACTTCCAAATATTCCTCACGATCTTTATACGCTTTGTGCAACTGCTCTGCTAAGGCAGAAAACGCTTTTGAAGGCATCGTGAAATACATACCTTTCAAATTCTCGTACAGCACATCAATAAGCGCTATTTTTCCTGTTTTGCGCAACTGTGCGAAGAACTTCACGTATTGCCAAAGCAGTTGGTCAGTGATGAGCACTTCTTCAATGCTAAAACGCAGGTCTTTGAGTGCTTGCACATATTGCAGAAAAGTGTCTAAGTCGTTTTCGGCTACTGCCCTCTTGCAAAAATCGTAATACACCCAGCCCAACGAATATTTGTTGATACTGCTATCGTTTTCCTTAAATTCCTCAAGAGCGATGCGCAACGCCTCTTCCAAGTCACCTGCTTTGCGCAAAGCCGTTACCTCACTTATCATCATTTCTTTACAACTCTAAAAAGGGTGATTTTCTCATTGCCCGAAGCAACCATAGTTTGCTCATCTACAAAGAGTAGCGCGTGATAGACTTTATCTGAAAGTTGTTGCCAGCTCCTACCTTGGTCGTTAGAGAAGAAAAGACCATTAGGCGAAGTTACCACCAGAGCATTTCCCTCACTATTAGGAATGTATTGCACACAACTGGCATAGCCAATAGCCTTGTCGGTCGCGATAGGCTGCCAAGTTTTACCCCCATCAAAAGTGAGTGCGCCAGAGCCTTTGCGCTCTGTAGGTTGTTCATAATCACCGCCGAGAACGATGCCCTGCTGGTCGTTGTAGAAAGCTATGGTGAAAGCTCCTTGAGTAGGCGAACCTTGGGCGAGAGGTAGGGTAGCGAGGTCTTGCCATTTATAGCCCTTGTTGTCAGAGAACAACACCCTGCTCTTACTGCCGCCTGTTACCACCCATAGTTTGTTGCCATAGTGCGCCAAAGCCGAGTTGCTAGCGGCGAATACACTTTCACCCTCTTCGAGTTTTGGTGATTGCGACCACGTGAGTTTCGTCCATTGTTGTCCGCCGTTGTGGGTAGTTACTACTGAGAGTCTGTTGTCGATAGGGTCACCAATAGCAATGCCAAATTGATCATCGGTAAAGAGCATAGCATCGTAGAACACGTCAGAGTGTTCCTCGCGATACACCTCCTCCATACCGTTTTGTTCCGCCTTCAACAGCAAAGCCGGATTGCCGATAGAGAGCATAAAGAAGTTTTGAGGGGTGGCAGCCACTGCACGAAAATCGGATATCACTCCTTGATTTTTGAGGTTAGAGGTCGCAATCGTCAGATTTTGTGTGTTGATAAAGCCAAAAGTAGCATCCGAGCCTGCAAAAGCTACGTTTTTCTCCAAAAGCACCATTGCCCGTACACTGATTTTCTCTAAGGGGAAAGTCTTCACCTCAGTCAGTTCAATGGTTGCACCCTCATACGGATTGGAATGCCTACACGCCCCAAGGCAAAGCAAACTAAAAAGTATCGTAATATATTTCATATCTCAGCGCGATAAAGAGAGGCAAAGATATGAATAATTAGTCAATTAGCAAATTTTTCGTATCTTTGTTGCATTAAGTCATTTTCTAATTTCTCAATTCCCTAATTACTATGTATATTCGTTCCTTAAACATCGCTACCGATAGGGTACAAGGCTTCCCCTATAACACCGAAGCTGTGCGTTATGCCAAAAATATCAACCTCGACCAACCTGTAACCTTCATTGTGGGCGACAATGGCGTAGGAAAATCGTCGCTTATTGAAGCCATTGCCTACAAACTCCACTTGGCGCGCATCAACAATACTTTGGGATTCCAAGAAGAATCATTTGAGCCCATCGCCGAGCTTGCCGAGCATTTAGAACTCAATATGATACGCGACGGTCGCGGTTTTTTCTTCCGCTCCGAAGACTTTGGCGATTACGTGATTAAGGGCAATATCTTTGAGTCGTTCAAGAGTCAGAATCCTACCTACCAGAATATGATGTTTAACTACGGGCAAAATCTCTCGTCTTTCTCACACGGTGAAGCCTTCTTACACATCATCACCCAGCGCGTAAAAAAGCAAGGTATCTACATTTTTGACGAGCCCGAAAGTGCGCTCTCTCCCCTGCATCAACTCTCACTGCTCTACCTGATACGCGAACACCTCAAAAAGGAGCGTTCACAGTTTATCATCGCTACCCATTCGCCTATCCTAATGGCAATGCCCGATGCGGTGATTTACGAAGTTACTAAGGACGGTATGCGTCCTACTCCTCTTCAGCAAGTAGAACATTATATCATCACTAAAACCTTTTTAAACAATCCTGCGGTGTATTTTAGAGAGGATTAGTGAACTCTCACCACTTCTCCTAAGTCTAAATACACTAAGTATTTGCCCTTTACTTGCCAACCTATAGCGGTTAGATCTTGTTCGTAATGGTGCAGTTGGAAACGGTATTGGTCGTTAAGCTGTCCTGTTTTGTAGTCTATGATATAGGCTTCGCGAGTGGTGGGATTGCAGGCAAGGCGGTCGGGACGGAAATAGTTGCCGTCAGCATCAATGAACTCACGCTCGGTAAAGTAAGCGTAGTCTTTGCTAAAGAAAGGTGCTAAAGTAGGATTCCTAAGCAGCTGCTCCATTTGGGGGTGCAAAAGCTCGTATTGCTCTGTTGTGAGTGTTCCCTCTTGCAAGGCATTGTCCAGTACGAGGTCGAGATCAGTAGCGTAAGTAATTTTCGAGAATAACTCGTGTATGAGGTTCCCGCGCTCTAATGCCTCTTGTTTGTGAGTATCCCATAGCAAGGAAGCTCCCGTAGCAATCTTGTAGTTCGGCTGTTGCCAACCTTTTTGGAAAGGAATGGGTAATTCAATAGCAGATTTCTCATCTTTCTTCTCTGGGAATATGGGCTTGCCAAAAGCGTACTCCACAACCTCGTCATTCCACATTTTTTGTTTTTCTAAAAATGCTTGAAAGAGCGTACCATAAGTGTCTCCCCCACGCTTGGGCAATGAAGTAATTACATATAAAAACGATTCTGGACGGGTCATTGCTACATATAGCACGTTCAGCTGGTCGAGAAGGTTCTGTTCGTGCAGTTGTTCCATCAGGAGGTCAGCACGCAGGTCGTAGTTCACTAAACTCTTGTTGGTATTGATAAGCAAATACTCAAAACCGTTAAATTGCTCTTTGTCTACGGGAAACCACAGCTTCTCGGCGTGCGAGTCAATGAGTTTACTATCGGCAAAAGCATAGATAATCACAGGGGCTGAAAGACCTTTGCTCTTGTGAACCGTCATCACAGTAATGGCGTTCAAACCTTCGGGAGAACTGATACTCAGCTTCTCTTGCTGGTCGTCCCAGAACTCTAAAAAGTCTGATAAACCTCCTTTACGCGCATTCTTAAAATCGAATACGATGTCCATAAAGTCGGTAAGATAAGCGTCTGACGTGCGAGCGAGGTCAAAACAATTCACTGCCAAAGCTACTCCTTCGTATAGCGAATACTGGTTGAACTGTTCCATTGAGAATTGAAACTCAGCGAAGAACTCGTTTACGTCCTTGGATACGTATTGGCTGAGGAATAGGTGAGGGTCGGTTATATTTTTTAAGCGTATGTAATCAAATAGCAATTGTAGTTTGAGTTCCTCACTTTCGGGGTAATAGAGTAAGCGCAGTAAGGTTACGAGAAACTGTACTGAAGCCACGTTCTTCAGCAAGAGTGAATCAGGAGAGATAACTTTCCTATCGTGCTGAGCTAAAAAAGACGCTACAGCTGCTCCTTCGCGGTTAGTACGCACTAATACGGTAATATCCTTATCGGTAGCTCCTGAGCGGTTTGCGTGCTCAATCTTCTCCAAAATAGTTTCACAATAAATGCGTTCACGAGGCGAAAGCGCATTTTCAACCGTAAGTGTATCGTTATCTTCTTCTGTTAATTCTTCTTCATTGCCTATTTCCACAAATGATAAATTCAGATAACCTTCGGGCAAACCTTTACTTTTCTTGCTGTCGGGATAGAATTGCACAGCGTTTTCATAGAGCTTTTTGTATGACTCACTTTGGAATTGTTGGGCTACAAAGCTAAAAAAATGATTGTTGAAATTAATGATAGTCTCTAAACTGCGAAAATTGTCCTGAAGATCTCTTACTTCTCCCTTGATGAAAAAAGGGTTTACCTCATTGTTATACAGACTCATAAACTGTTCTGCTTTTCCTCCTCGCCAGCGGTAAATTGATTGTTTGGCATCGCCTACGAGTAATACCGAACCTCTCTCTTTGTTCACTTCACTTTGTACGGCATTGAGGATAAGCGGTATGAAGTTTTGCCATTGCAATATTGAGGTGTCCTGAAACTCATCAATAAAATAATGTCTAAACTTCTCGCCTATGCGCTCATAGATAAAGGGTGCAGGTTGGTTACTGAGTTCTGATGAAATCACCCCGTTGAACTCCCATATAGGTAAAATGTTTTCTTCTTCTTTAAGTTTTTCTACTTCCTGCTGAATGCGATTCAGTAATGCCAAAGGCGCAACGTATCTCAAAGCATTACTCATAAAAGCAATGGTGCCAAATCCTTTCCGTACGTTTAAAAAGAGCTCGGTAATAGTGTCTTGTAAGCTATCGATAAGAGCAGTATCGTATTTCTTAGCGGCTGTATCGGAATAAAGAGGTTCGCCTGCTAAGAGATTGTTTTGCCAACCACTACCCCACGTGGGCTCTTTAGTACTGTCTAAGGTAAGTTTCTCGAAGAAATCGTATAAAGATCCTCTGTTAAAAGCTTTTCTGTCTAAACCATTCTCCTTCATCAATTGCATAAAGTCGTTAGCCGAAGTCTTTATCGTGTTTAGCGCCTCAGTCCGTTGTTTGAGCAGAGTGTTTTTGAGGGCTCGGAAGTCTGATAACTCTTTGTCTTTTAGTGATTGCAGTGGCTTATAATGGTTTTCGTCAGTAAGCATTTCAGCAACGCCAAGCAGTTCTTGAGAGGTATCCCAACTCTTGTCGTCGTCAATCTTTTCGTTAGAGAAGTCTATAAGCCATTGGGTAAGTTCAGGGTCTTCGCCTGCCTTGCTCATCAAATTGTCTACCGCTCGCTCTAATAGTGTTTTGTTATCTAACTGTACCTCAAAAAAGGGATTTAAGTGCAAATCGTGTGAAAACCTACGAATCAATTGGTGGTTAAAGCCATCTATCGTACTGATATTAAAAGCAGCGTAGTTGTGCAGTATATGCTCCAACGTCTTAGCCGAACGGTCTTGCAATTCCTTTTCAGGAAGTTTCAGCTCGTTTGCTAATTCCGTAAACATAGGGTGCGGGTCGTACAGCATTTTGTCTTCACTGAATATGCCCAACAGCTCAATAATGCGGTTCTTCATTTCAAAAACTGCCTTATTAGTAAAGGTAATAGCGAGTAACTGCCTAAAATAGTCGGGGTATTTACTGCTGAGAATGATACTCAAATATGCCTTCACAAGACTATAAGTCTTTCCAGACCCCGCCGAAGCATTGTATATAGTATAATTTGCTGAAGATGTATTCATTTTTTTACCTTTTACCTTAAAACTGCGCAGCAGGAGCGGTATCGTTATTGAGCTTCTTGTCGATGGTGTTGTTCTTCCCTTTGGAGAAATCGTAGCTAAGTCCCAACACAAACATATTACGGTTATTCTCTATGTAGGTATAACTGTGCTGGTTTACCAAACCTTCGTAACTGCTTTTCATCTTGTATTCTGAAGGCATACCCAACCAAAATACGCCACCTTTGAGTGTCCAATTGCCTAATTGGTATTCCACAAAAATATCATTGCTGTTTTCATAAGTACGCATTACCTTTCCTGCGATGTAGTAGATAGGATAGTTAAAAGTGTAGTCTATTCGCAAATCGTTATAGGTAAAGGTAAGCGATAGGTTGTTGTCGATATAATCATTACGCACTCTTAATCCTGCCTCAGTAACCAAGGTCTCTCGGGTAGGGGCAATATTGGCTGAAAATACAAATAGCTCATTCTTCAAAGGCTTAAAACTGCCGTCTAATGAAAAACCAAACTCCTCGTGATATTTGCTGTTCTCATAAGTATTGAGCAGTCCATTGCGGGTGGGGTCATTTACATAAATGTCAGTAATTACCCTGCGGGTTGTTTTGTAGAAGGGTTGTAGGTTAAAATCTGTGTAGTCGTTGTTGAAAGTGTAAGAGAGTCCAGCCCAGAATATGTGCTGTGATTTGAGATAAGGATTTCCTGTTTGCAAGATATTCGGTGCTTCCTGTTCAATATTGCTACTGAGTTCCGCACTACGCGGACTGCGGGGTACATAGTAACTCGTGAGTCGCAAACTCTGGTTGTTAGCGAGTTCATAACCTAACACCACCTTGGGAGTAAATACCCATTCGGTAAAAGTGTTTTCGGCACTGCGGTTGTGCGTATAGGTAAGTCCTGCGCTGGCTCTATACATAAAATTAGCCTTTTTGCCTACAAACTCGGTGTACATATATTGGTCGGTATAAGCTACGTTGTAATCCGAAGCTCCTGCCAAATTGCGCAAATCGTTGTCGATAAACGTACTACTAATGCGGTAACCCGAATTGAGTTTGCCAAAGTCAAACTGGTGAGTGTGCGCTACTTCACCTACCCAACCGCGCTGTTTCACTTTCAAATCCATATCGTCGTCGTACACGCTTCGCTGGGTGGCAGTTTCCCATTCCTTTGAGAGGTTGGCTCTGGTAGTGTTGTAATAGCTCCCTACGGCGTTCACGCTCAACTCATCGCGTTTGCTTAGTTTCTTTGAGAAGTAAAGGTCTATTTTGGGGCGTAGCCAATGGTCGTGACTTTTTCCTGCTAAAGTGTGATGATTTACGGTTGTGCCTTGTGTAAAGAGGTTCACGCCATTGCTATAAGACGAGCGATTTACTAATTCCATTTCAGCTTTCGCTTGAAAACTGTAGTTTTGTGGTGCTACCACTCCATAACGCACCGAAGTGTTGTGAGAGTTGTATTCAAATCCTGATTTAGAGCGTTGGTCATTCGCATAACGCCTGCCCGATAGTTCGTAATCGGAGTGTTTTTCATAGTATCTATCGTTATAATCGCGAAAACTGAGTTGGTATTCTACTCCTAAGGTATGCTTACCCTTAGTGTAATTGCCATAAGCCGAAGCATCTACAAAGCCTGTGGTAAGAGCCGAAAGCGCATCAATACCTAACGAATAGCCCTCTTCAGCCGAACGTGTGATAATGTCTACCACAGTATCAGCTCTGTTGCTCCAGCGTGCTGGCAGAATATCGTAATAGTCGATGCGTGCTACATTTTGAGGCGCAATACCCCGTATTTGCAAATCAGTTGCTTCTACACCATTCACCAATACCAAGAGCGTACCTCTTTTGAGGGTCGCAATCTGGTTGGTTACAGGGTTGAGGTGCAGGTTAGGCAAACTGCGCAAGAGGTCTTTAGCATAGCGCGCTTGCTCCACAGCTTTCTTTTCAAAGGTGAAACTGGCTTTATCAGTGTACTGTGTTTTGCGTTGAGCCTTTACAATTACTTCATTGAGGACGATAGTATCTAAGGGCGCATCAGGTACAACCTCTTGTGCGGTAGTGTTTAAAAAGCAGATGAATAGTAAGGTGGTTAAAAGGTGTTTCATAGAATTAGCAAAATTATTTGTCTGAATATTTGGTGAAATCCAAAAGATGTTGTACCTTTGCATTTGAAGATGAGTTAAAGTCATAGACTCGCTGGGCTAATAACCTAGATGCGTTATCGGACGTGTTGAGTAAGGACTTTAACTCATCTTTTATTATGTTTTCTTCTGACTTCACACTGTTGTACATTGTCTTTAATCGTAGTTTATTATTTTTGCTTCCAAAGATTTCTACTACCACAAGAGTACTATCAGCTTGTCTTTTTAGAAATAAATAGGTTTCAGCTTGATGTTTTTTAATATATCCTAATGCTATAATTTTGTCAGGATGATCCAAAATATCTACAATACTTTCTATTTCAGTATCAGTAAGAGGGTGTCCCTGATGAGTAGCTTTTTCATTTTCGCCGTAATGTCTATCAAAAATGTGCTTCAATTCCGATGGGTTAATGGCAACATAAGCAATTGGATAGCGAAAATGAATATCGGAAATAGAGTTTAAGATAATCATCGCCTCAGGCGTTAACGTAGCAATAAGATAATCTTTAGCTTCTACTTTTTCAGTTTTTACTTTATTAAATAATGATAGTACAAATGATCTGACTTTTTGCTTCAAATCTGTTACACTTTGATAGTTCATCAGTTTATAGATAGCAAATTGTTCGTGCTCTTTTTCGAACTTCAGTATAAAGTTTTAACAATCCGTTATTAGCTTGCTCAATGCTGCCTCTTTCTATCAATGCTAATTGCGCTTCTGTAAAATGCGTTTCACTTCTTTCAAAAGGAATCTGCTTTTCCTTGAGCCATTCTTCTACTAACAATTGCTCTTCAGTGTTCAAAGGTTGTATTAAGATATTCATAGATCATTTATTATATAACTTCCTAAATTACCTAATACTCTACCGGATAATCGTCTGAGTTCTATCAGGTCCCACCGATACTACTTTAATAGGCACTTCCAATTCCTTCTCCAAGAAACTGATGTAATCCAATAATTCCTTAGGCAGTTGTTGGTAGTCAGTAAGCTTAGTCAGGTCTTGTTGCCAGCCTTTGAGTTCCGTATATACGGGCGTTACGTTCTGTTCTTCTATATTGTAAGGCAAATGCTTGATTTCTTTTCCTTTGTAAAGGTAAGACGTACATACTTTCAGCGTCTCAAAACCACTGAGCACATCGGCTTTCATCATTATGAGTTCGGTTACGCCATTCACTTGCACGGCGTACTTGAGAGCTACCAAATCAAGCCAACCACAACGGCGACGCCTGCCGGTAGTCGCACCAAATTCCCGCCCTACTTGGGTCATCGTTTCGCCCACTTCGTCAAAAAGTTCAGTAGGGAAAGGTCCACTGCCCACACGGGTGGTATAAGCCTTAAAGATACCTATCACCTCACCAATACTGCGAGGGGCAACACCTAAGCCCGTACAAGCTCCAGCAGCCGTTGTGTTCGACGAGGTAACAAACGGATAGGTACCAAAATCAATGTCGAGCATAGAACCTTGTGCCCCTTCAGCCAGTATCTTTTTGCCCTTCTTGAGCGCTTGATAAAGGTATTCTTCACTGTCGATAAGCTGAAACTCTTTCAGCACTTTTATAGCTTCAAAAAACTCCGCTTCCAATTCTCGTAGGTTATATTGTATATCTACCTTGTAGTTAGCAAGCATTTCCTCGTGTTTATCAGTGAGGTTGCGATAACGCTCGTTGAAGTCGTCAAGCTCTATATCGCCTACGCGTAAGCCATTACGACCCGTTTTATCCATATACGTAGGTCCTATACCTTTGAGAGTAGAGCCAATTTTAGCCTTCCCTTTAGCAGCTTCCGAAGCAGCATCAAGCAAGCGGTGGGTAGGCAAGATAAGGTGTGCTTTACGCGAAATGAGCAGATGCTGTTTTAAATTCACCTCATAAGGAGCGAGGGCATCTATTTCTTTTTTGAAGATAATAGGGTCAATCACCACCCCATTGCCGATGATATTCACCGCATCTTTGTGGAAGATACCCGAGGGGATAGTGTGTAACACGTGCTTAATGCCATTGAACTCAAGCGTGTGCCCCGCGTTAGGACCTCCTTGAAAGCGCGCAATAATGTCGTAGTTTTGGGTAAGGACGTCTACAATTTTCCCTTTTCCTTCGTCTCCCCACTGAAGACCTAATAATAAATCTACTGCCATAATTTATGTTGATTTTTTGTCTTTTTAATCTATCTTCCTAAAGAGCAATCCAATAAGTCTAAACAGTCGCTTCTCAGGTATGAATTCCCCCTTTGGAGGGGGGAGGGGGAGGTAATTCCCCCCCTCAGCTACTTTCAAACAAACCTCCTCTTCAAATGGTGTAAGATTATTCCTCTTTCTTCTTTGTACCGTAAAAATAAAGAGAGTGATTGCTAATATTAATGTTAAAAACTTCTTCTATAGTCTTCTGTATCGCCTGAATACGAGGGTCGCAAAACTCCACAATCTCACCCGTATCAGTAAGAATTACGTGGTCGTGCTGGCGGTCAAAATACGATTTCTCGTAATACGCTTGGTTTTGTCCAAACTGGTGTTTGCGCACTAATCCACATTCCAGCAAAAGCTCAATCGTGTTGTAAAGCGTCGCTCTACTTACCCGATACTTTTTCTCTTTCATATTTTCATAGAGTGTTTCTATGTCAAAATGGTCGTTGTATTCGTAAATCTCCTTCACAATCGCATAGCGTTCAGGGGTTTTACGGTGTCCGTTGTCTTCCAAGTATTTGGTAAGCACCTTTTTAACAATCTCCAAATTCTCTTCCGAAGTATTTTTTTTATGTTTCTCAGCTATATTTTCCATATATTCAAAATATGTTTTTCATTAAAGGGCAAAAGTAATATTAATTCTTCAGATAACAAAATACTATTATCATTTTCTCATAAAATGCACTTCAATACTTTATCTTAACGTCATCTTATTGCCGTCTTAGCTTCGTTCTTCCTTCGCCTTTGCGTCGCAACACTCCCCCTTTGAAGGAAGTCTGCGAGAGCAGAGTATGTGAATAGGGGGAGGTCTTATTCTTCATTCCTTCATCATTTTTCTATCCACCCTTGTAGCTCCCACCGTCTTTCCGTCACAACACTCCCCCTCTCTGAGGGGGTTAGGGGGAGGTCTTATTCTTCATACCTTCGTCAATCCTTTATCTACCTGTGTTTTCCACCGTCTTTCCGTCACAACACTCCCCCTTTGAAGGAAGTCTGCGAGAGCAGAGTATGTGAATAGGGGGGATGTTTTATTTTTCATTCCTTCGTCATTCTTTTATCCACCCCTGTAGCTCGCACCATCTTTGCGTCGCAACACTCCCCCTTTGAAGGGGGCTAGGGGGAGGTCTTATTCTTCATTCCTTCATCATTTCTCTACTCACCCTCGTAGTTTCCACCGTCTTTCCGTCGCCACACTCCCCCTCTCTGAGGGGATAGGGGGGATGTTTTATTCTTCATTCCTTCATCATTTTTCTATCCACCCCTGTAGCTCCCACCGTCTTTCCGTCGCCACACTCCCCCTCTCTGAGGGTAGTCAGCGAGCTGGCGTAGCTGAGTATGTGTATTAGGGGGAGGTTTTCTTCGTCATTCGTCCCTTGTCTCTCGTCATTCATCACTCCTCATTACCTATCTGCCCGTCGTGCTACGACCTTTTTCTTTCGCCTCGAAACCCTATTTTTGGCATCATTGGCATTATTGTATTATAGTATGAATCAATTACTTATATACCCTTTGTATAACAATCGTCCAAGATTCGTATAAGGTTCGTATAAGCTTTGTATAAGCTAACCGTACTCTCCCAATAACCTTTTATCATCAAAATACTGCTCAAACACCTTTCTATATTTTTCATTTTCCTTCGTTTCCCTCAACTACCCTCTATTTATACAGCTTATCCCCCCGAAAAATCTGACTTATCCGAAAAATCTGACACCGTCCTATCAGTATTATCAGTATTATCGGTATTATTGGCATTATTGGCATTAAAAAATTATTTCGTACCTTTGCAGTCTAAATTCATTGAACAACATATATGAAACTTCATAACATTATCATTACCACAACTTTGCTTTTCTCTTTGCAAGGCTGTATCAAAAGCGAAGCCCCTAATGCTGAGGCAGATATCCTCACTTGTGAGGTAGACGGCAACCTGCTCATTCGCCAGCCCATTATCCAAAACACTGAGGTAAAACTCTACGTAAACGATTTAGATAAAGTAAAAAACATAGCCCCTCGCTTTACCCTTACCGAAGGCGCCACTATCAGTCCTACCAGTGGTACGGTGCGCGATTTTACCACGCCTCAATCCTACGTGGTAACCTCACAGGATGGCAATTGGCAGAAGATGTACAAAGTGAGTTGCCTTACCAATGAAATCATCGCTCAGTATCATTTCGAAAATGCTCGTATCACCGATGGATACTACACTTTCTACGATACCTCAATAAGCGGAGAAGAAATCGCTTGGAGCAGTGGGAATGCAGGCTTTAAATTCACCAATAACAAAGCAGCTGCCCAAGACTATCCCACCGCTCAAGCTAATGACGGTTACCAAGGGAAATGTGTCAAACTCGTAACACGTAGCACAGGAGTTTTAGGAAAAACTTTCGGAGCTCCCATTGCCGCTGGTAATCTCTTCACAGGAAGTTTTGAAATAGATTTGTTCAACCCCGCAAAATCTACTCATTTCGGAACTCCTTTCAAAAGAAAACCTACGCGCCTCTCTGGCTATTATAAGTACAAAGCAGGTGAAAAACTTACAGATAAAAACGGCAATGTAATTACAGGTCAAAAAGACAATTGTGATATTTATGCAGTGTTCTACGAGGTTACCTCACAAGTCCCTCATTTAGATGGCACTAATATCAAAACACACAACAATATTGTACTAATGGCGCAACTTACCGACAAGAGAGAAACCGATAATTGGGTACAGTTCTCAATCCCTTTCAAAACTGTAAAAGGTCGCTCTATTGATACCAACAAATTGAAAAACGGAAAATACAGTCTCGCTATAGTGCTTAGTTCCAGTGAAAAAGGTGCTGAATTTACCGCAGCCGTAGGGAGCACCCTCTATGTAGATGAATTACAATTATCTTATGATTAATGAAGAATGACAAAATGAAAAGAAGTATTGTTACTATTTTTTTGATATGCCTAAGTGCTTTATCGCACGCTCAAAACGAACGAACAGAAGCGCTCGTGCAATCAGAAACTAAAGGTTGGGAATACGAACTCCGTGCTGGGGTGAACATAGGGGGTGCAAGCCCTATACCCCTCCCCAAAGAAATAAGAAAAATAAAAGGATACAGTCCTAAATTCAATGGCTCGTTTGAAGGAGTCGTTACCAAATGGTTGAATTCCAAATGGGGAATTTCAGCAGGTTTGCGCTTGGAAGAAAAAGGTATGGAAACCGACGCTAATGTGAAGAACTACGGAATGGAGATTATAGACCAAGGTAATCACGTCTCTGGTTATTGGACGGGTGATGTGCATACAGCCTACAAAAGCTCTTTCGTTACCTTGCCTATATCAGTGAACTATCGCCTTGCCAATCGCTGGAAAGTGCGTTTAGGCCTCTTCGCTTCTTATCGTATGGATGGTGATTTCTCAGGTTATGTAACCGATGGTTACTTGCGCGAAGGAACTCCTATAGGTGAAAAAGTAAGCTTCACCAATGATCAAACCGCTAGTTACAATTTCAGTAGTAACCTCCGTCACTGGCACTTTGGCACTCAGTTAGGAGGCTCTTGGCAAGCGTTCAAACACTTTAGCATCAATGCTGACGTGAACTATGTAATGAACAACATCTTTGAAAAAGACTTTAAAACAATTACTTTTAATATGTACCCTATCTATATGAATATAGGTTTTGGGTATCGCTTTTAAATACAATATTTTATGGAATATCATATAGAAGGTATGGGCTGCACCGGTTGCGCCAATACCGTACAACAAAAACTCTCAGAAGTAGCGGGCGTAACTGCCGTTACTGTTGATTTCGACACCAAAAAAGCCTCCGTAGAAACCGATAGAGAAGTGCCTTTGGAAGCGCTGCAAAAAGCCTTAGAAGGTACGCACTATAGTATTCAGGCTTCAAGTTCTGAAGGTGAACATCATCATCACGAAGAACCAAAAAAAAAAGATAATACCGTAAAGGGCTCTGGCGTTTTCTATTGCCCTATGCATTGCGAAGGCGATAAAACTTACGATCACCCCGGTGATTGCCCCGTATGCGGTATGGACTTGGTGGAACAAGTAAGTACTGATGTTCCCGAAGGTGAAAGTGCTGAAGAGCAAAAACGCAACAAACTGCGCCGTCACTTTTGGGGTGCAGTAGCTTTTACGCTCCCTATCTTTATCATTGCTATGAGCGGAATGTGGCACAACAATCCGCTGTATAAACTAATGCCTGTAAGTGGCTGGAACTGGGTGCAGTTTGCGCTCTCCTTACCAGTAGTGTTTTACTTTTGTTGGGTGTTCTTCCAGCGCGCGTGGCGCAGTATCCGCACACTCAAATTCAATATGTTCACCCTCATAGGGATAGGTGCTGGCGTGGCGTGGCTCTTTAGTGTAGTAGGACTGTTAGTTCCTGAACTATTCCCTGAACAGTTCAAAGACCACGGTTCGGTGCACTTGTACTTTGAGGCGGCTACCGTGATCCTCACTTTGGTACTCTTAGGTCAAGTGCTCGAAGCCGATGCGCACAGCCGTACCCAAGGAGCTATCAAAAAACTACTCAATTTGGCTCCTAACGAGGCTACCAAACTCGTTCACGGTCAAGAAATTACTGTGCCTATTGACGAGGTAATGATAGGTGATTTGCTTCGGGTAAAACCAGGGGAAAAAATCCCTGTAGATGGGGTAATTACCGAAGGCAGTGCGAGCATCGATGAGAGTATGATCACTGGTGAACCTATTCCTGCTGAAAAAGAAGTGGGTAGCCAAGTCTCTGCGGGTACCCTCAACGGCACGCAAACCTTTGTGATGCGCGCTGAAAAAGTGGGTAGCGACACGTTGCTCTCTCAAATCGTGCAGTTGGTACAACAAGCCAGTAGTAGTCGGGCTCCTATTCAAAACTTAGCTGACAAGATAGCTGCTTACTTTGTGCCTACGGTGATAGGCATTTCGGTGCTCACCTTTGTAATATGGAGTGTATTTGGAGGTGAAAATGCTTACGTATACGCCCTGCTCAATGCCGTAGCAGTGCTCATTATCGCTTGTCCGTGTGCTTTGGGCTTGGCGACCCCTATGTCGGTAATGGTGGGCGTAGGCAAGGGAGCTCAGAATGGTATTTTGATACGCAATGCCGAAGCGCTCGAACTGATGAATAAAGTCAATACTTTGGTCATCGACAAAACGGGTACGCTCACCGAAGGCAAACCCAGTGTGAGCCGTGTACTTACCTTTGGCAATACTACTGAAAAGGAATTGCTACAATTCCTCTATAGTCTTAACCAGCACAGCGAACACCCTTTAGCGAAAGCTACTAATGTATATGCTACAACACAAGGAGTAACTCCTCTACCTTTTACTAACTTTGAAGCTTTGACAGGCAAAGGGGTAAAAGCTAATTATCAAGGTAAAACCTATTACTTCGGCAATGAACGTCTCATTGAAGAGCTTGGTATCGCTTTAACTCCTGATGTAAGTGCAGCTTTACAAGCGGAGCAATCACAAGGAAAGACCGTTTCGCTTTTATCGGTAAACGAAGAGGTGATAGGGGCAGTAGCCATTGCCGATAAGGTGAAGACTACCACCGCTCAAGCTTTAGAGGAATTGCAAGATTTGGGTGTTGAAATCGTGATGCTTACGGGTGATAATCCGCTTACGGCTGAGGCTGTTGCCAAAGAGATAGGCATTACTGAGTACAAAGCGGGAATGCTTCCTCAAGACAAACAAGCAGAAGTGGCACGCTTGCAAGCAGAAGGCAAGATTGTAGCAATGGCAGGCGATGGCATCAACGATGCACCTGCTTTGGCTCAAGCTAATGTGGGGATTGCAATGGGCACTGGTACCGATATTGCTATTGAAAGTGCTAAAATCACCTTGGTAAAAGGCGATCTCAACGGTATTGTAAAAGCTAAAAAACTCAGCAAAGCAGTGGTGAAGAACATACGTGAAAATCTGTTTTTTGCTTTGGTGTATAACAGCGTAGGCATTCCCGTAGCAGCAGGAGTGCTCTATCCTATTTTTGGCATTCTGCTCTCCCCTATGCTCGGCGCTTTGGCAATGAGTTTTAGCTCCGTAAGTGTCATCAGTAACGCTCTTCGACTTAGGAGAACGAAATTATAAGTAACAAAAAAAAGCTTTTTTTGTTTTGAGAAATCTTATGCTTAGCTTATACAAAGCTTATAGGAAGCTTATACGAATCTTGGACGATTGTTATACAAAAGGGGTGTGTATGCTTTATTTATAGCGATTTATATTGGGTGAGTACTTCAAGGAATACGAAATTAAACGTAACCAGCACGGCAAATAAGTGTGAACTACGCAGGCAATTAAAACTTTGTTAAGTTGCGTAAGATTTATGATGCTCAACGGTATTAAGTATATCATAGCCGTCTCTACAGTTTTCTTTTATGAGAGTAGAGGCGGTTTTTATTATATCTATATAAAGTGCATTCTACTTTCGATTGATATATACAAGATTTTCTTGTTAATTCTTCAATATTAAATGTTAATCACTTCTTAGCAACTTACTTTCAGGTAGTAACTCTCTTTTTCTTTTTTAAACCGAATATAAATTAAGGTCTTTCTACATTTTTTTATTGTGTAGGTAATAAAAAAGCCGTACTTTTGTACCGAATTTTTAACGTATTACATTATATAAAACTATAAAACGAATGGCAGGATTATTTAAAACATCTGTTGCAAGAAAGGTGGCGATGGCGCTCTCGGCACTTTTCCTTATTCTGTTCTTAATCATTCACTTTGCAGTCAATTTGACTTCAGTGATTAGTGAGAGTACTTTTAACGAGCTTTCCCACTTTATGGGTACGAACCCTCTTATTCAGTTTGCTATGCAACCTGTATTGCTTGCAGGGGTAATATTCCACTTTGTAATGGGCTTTGTATTGGAAATTCAAAACAAAAAAGCTCGAGGCAATGAGGCGTATTACAGCTACAATGGAGGTGCTAACTCCACTTGGATGTCTCGTAATATGATCATTACAGGCGCAATGATTCTTCTTTTCTTGGGGCTTCACCTTTATGATTTTTGGGTAGGTGAAATGAACTACAAATACATTGAGTTCAGAGACCCAGATCCTACTCGTTATTATCACGAATTGGTTGAGAAGTTTGAGAACCCTGTGCGTGTAGGTATTTATGTATTAGCCTTTATCGCTTTGGCTTTACACTTGTTGCACGGCTTTCAATCTGCTTTCCAATCTATGGGCTGGAAAGACGATGCACGCAAAAAGCTCATCAGCTGCGTAGGCAATTGGTACACTTATATCATCTGCGGAGGCTTTATCTTTATCGCCCTCTTCCATTACCTTAATCACTTATTAAATGCTTAATTTTTATGAGTACATTAGATTCTAAAATTCCTGAAGGTCCTCTTGCGGACAAATGGACGAAATATAAAGACCATATCAACCTCGTAAACCCTGCTAACAAACGTAATATCGACGTGATTGTGGTAGGTACTGGTTTGGCTGGTGGCTCAGCTGCGGCTACTTTGGCTGAATTGGGCTACAACGTGAAAGCTTTCGCTTACCAAGATTCTCCTCGCCGCGCACACTCTATCGCTGCTCAAGGGGGGATCAACGCCGCTAAAAACTATATGGGCGATGGCGACTCTAACTATCGCTTGTTCTACGATACCGTAAAAGGGGGTGACTACCGCGCTCGCGAAGCAAACGTATACCGCCTTGCCGAAGTATCTGGCAACATCATCGACCAATGTGTGGCTCAAGGCGTTCCTTTTGCGCGTGACTACGGCGGATTGCTTGACAACCGTTCTTTCGGAGGCGTGCTCGTATCTCGTACTTTCTATGCCAAAGGTCAAACAGGACAACAGTTGTTGCTCGGTTGCTACTCAGCTATGAACCGCCAAATCGCTCGTGGTAAAATTGATATGTACAACCGCCACGAAATGCTTGATGTGGTAATCGTAGGAGGTAAAGCGCGCGGTATCATCGCTCGTAACCTCGTTACTGGTGAGATTGAACGCCACTCTGCTCACGCTGTGGTAATCGCTTCTGGTGGTTACGGTAACGTGTACTTCCTTTCTACCAACGCGATGGGCTCTAACGCTACCGCTGCTTGGAAAATCCATAAAAAAGGCGCTTACTTCGCTAACCCTTGCTTCACGCAAATCCACCCTACTTGTATCCCTCGCTCTGGCGACTATCAGTCTAAATTGACTTTGATGTCCGAATCATTGCGTAACGATGGTCGTATTTGGGTGCCTAAGAAAATGGAAGATGCAGTAGCGATCCGCGAAAAACGCAAAAAACCTACTGAAATTCCTGAAGCCGACCGCGATTACTACTTGGAACGCCGTTACCCTGCTTTCGGTAACCTCGTGCCTCGTGATGTGGCCTCTCGTGCTGCTAAAGAACGTTGCGACGCTGGTTTTGGTGTAAACGAAACAGGTGAAGCAGTTTACTTAGACTTTGCTTCTGCTATTGAACGTTACGGTAAAGAACAATGTAAAATTCACGGCGTTGAACCTACTAAAGAAGAGGTGACCAAACGCGGTGAGAAAATCGTTGAAGCTAAGTACGGTAACCTTTTCCAAATGTACGAGAAAATCGTTGCTGAAAACCCTTACAAAACTCCGATGATGATTTACCCTGCTACCCACTACACTATGGGCGGTATTTGGGTAGACTATAACTTGATGACCACTATCCCTGGTTGTTATGCCATCGGGGAAGCAAACTTCTCCGACCACGGTGCGAACCGCTTAGGGGCGTCTGCTTTAATGCAAGGTTTGGCTGATGGTTATTTCGTATTGCCTTACACTATCGGCGACTATCTCTCTGCTGATATCCGTACTGGTAAAATCCCTACCGATACGCCTGAATTTGACGAAGCTGAACGCATCGTAAAAGAACGCTTAGCTTACTTCATCAACAACAAGGGTACGCACTCAGTGGATTACTTCCACAAGAAACTCGGTAAAGTGATGTGGGACAAAGTAGGTATGGCGCGTAACGCCGAAGGTCTTAAAGAAGCTATTAAAGAAATCCGCGAAATTCGTGAAGATTTCTGGAAAAACGTAAAAGTACCTGGTGAACTCACTGGTATGAACGTTGAACTCGAAAAAGCAGGTCGTGTAGCCGACTTCCTCGAACTCGGTGAACTATTTGCTAAAGACGCCTTAGAACGCAACGAATCTTGTGGGGGTCACTTCCGCGAAGAGTACCAAACTCCTGATGGTGAAGCCCTTCGCGACGACGCGAACTATGCGTATGTAGCTGCTTGGCAATACACTGGTAACCCTACCGAAGTAGTGAATACCTACAACCCAAGTGAAGAAATAATGCACAAAGAAGCATTAGTATTTAAAGATATTGAATTGAAACAACGTAGTTATAAATAGAAAGATATGGCATCAATGAACCTTACACTCAAAGTGTGGCGACAAAAAAACTCGCAAGAGAAAGGTCGTATGGTAGAATATAAAGTAAACAACATTTCAGACCATATGTCTTTTTTGGAAATGTTGGATATTCTCAATGAACAACTCATTGAAAAAGGAGAAGAACCTGTAGCGTTTGACCACGATTGCCGCGAAGGTATTTGCGGTATGTGCTCCCTCTTTATCAATGGGGAAGCTCACGGTCCCGACCGTGGCGTAACTACTTGTCAGTTGCATATGCGTATGTTCAACGATGGGGATACCATCACTATTGAACCTTGGCGCGCTACTGCTTTCCCTGTCATCAAAGACTTGATGGTGGATAGAAGCGCTTTTGAACGCATTCAGCAAGCAGGGGGGTACATCTCAGTGAACACCTCTGGTAACACCCAAGATGCGAACGCTATTCCTATCCCTAAACGCGACGCCGACCGCTCTATGGACGCGGCAGCTTGTATAGGTTGTGGAGCCTGCGTAGCTACTTGTAAAAACTCTTCAGCTATGCTATTTGTGGCTGCCAAAGTATCGCAATTCGCCCTCCTTCCTCAAGGTCGTGTAGAGGCCACCGAACGCGTACTCAATATGGTAAACCAAATGGAACACGAAGGTTTTGGTAACTGTACTAACACCGGTGCCTGCGAAGTAGAATGCCCTAAAGGTATTTCACTCGAAAATATCGCACGCTTGAACAGAGAATACCTCAAAGCAAGCATCAGATAATTAGCTAATTTTCAAATTTGCTAATAAGCACATTAAAAAAGCTGTCTCAACTGAATTGGGACAGCTTTTTTGTTGTATATTTGCAAAAAACAGACATTATGAAACAAGAAGACATCATCGTAAAGCAAATTTATAACGTGGTTTTTGAACAGGCTCTCAAGAGATATATAGACCTATTGAAGGAAGGTAGAGTACGTGAGCCCTATAAAGAACCTCATTGGCAAAAAGGACAGGCTTTATACAACCAACTCAATGAAGAAGGAAGAGAGCATTTCAAATCCTTTTTGAGTATGGTGATGAGTGAAACTATAGCCGATATTTTGGGCTATTTAGATGGCATTGCAAGTTTTGAAGGGCAACCTGAGCCTTTTGAGTTGTTTTGCAATGGTGAAAAGGTAAGTGGAGACCTGCAAGAACTTTTCCTAATGGATTTAGAAGCAAAAGGGATATAAAAAAGACTTTGTCAAAGTCCTTAGACTTTGACAAAGTATAGTGATTACTTGTGCGGCTCGCACTTACTTCTTACTTCTTACCTCTCAAAATAGGATTAAGTTCCTCATCATTGTACATTTTCATTTGCTTATAGACCTTCATATATTTGCGACCGGCGGCAATGTCGTCTAAAAGCTGGTCGAGGGCGGTGGAGAGGTCTTTCTTCTGTTCGAGGAGGACATTGAGCTTTTCTTGGCATTTGGCGCGATGCTCGGGGGTGGCATCGGGGCGGCGTACTTCTTCCTCCATATGGTAGATTTTGAGGGCGAGAATAGATAGTCTATCAACAGCCCACGCGGGACTCTCGGTATTGATAGTGGCTGTGGGAAGGGGCTGTACGTCCTTGTACAAATCTAAAAAATAACTATCAATGTACTCCACCATATCGGTGCGGTCTTGATTAGAGGCATCGATTTTGCGCTTGAGGTCGAGAGCTGCCACAGGGTCAATATGCGGGTCGCGAATGATATCTTCGTAATGCCACTGCACCGTGTCAATCCAATTCTTGCGGTAGAGCAAGTGGTTGAGCAGGTCGGTGCTGGGGTAAGGATTCGTAAAAGGCTGATATACATCGTCGGCAATGTGGTATTGCGCAATACTTTCTTCAAATATTTTAAAGGCTTTTTCTGAAAACATAATGATTAAATTTTCGGCAAATATAAACTTTTTCATTGATAAATCAATCCTTTTGCGTAACTTTGCCACAAAATTAATTTTTTATATGAAATACTTCATCGGTATCATCACCTTATTCACCCTCATTATGGAAAACATTCAAGCTCAAAACACCCCTGATAATCAAACTATTTATCAGTTTACTGTAGAAGATATCAACGGCAATCCGTTTGAACTTTCCAGCCTCAAAGGCAAGAAAGTAATGATCGTAAACACAGCCTCCAAATGTGGTCTCACCCCTCAGTATAAGGAGTTGGAAGCTCTCTACCAGCAGTACAAGGACAAGGATTTTGTGATCATTGGCTTTCCTGCCAACAATTTCTTCCGCCAAGAACCTGGCACCAATAAGGAAATTGCGTCTTTTTGCAGTCTCAACTACGGGGTAACTTTCCCAATGATGAGCAAAATATCCGTAAAAGGCAAAGATACGCACCCTTTATACCAATTCCTCACTCAAAAAGCGAAAAACGGTGTGGAAGATTCTAAAGTAAAATGGAATTTTCAAAAATACCTCATCGGGCGCGATGGCAAAGTGGAAAAAGTCATCGACCCTAAAACCTTGCCTTCCAGCGACGAGGTAAAGCAATGGATTGAACAATAATAAATGACAGAAAAGATAATAATGACTACCAAAGAACTACTACGCGATGCCCTTGCCCTTACTCATCAGGGGTTTGCAAATGAAAATCCTAAATACATCAAAAAACAAAAGAACAAGATACTCTTTCACACCCTGCTAAACATCCCCTTTGCTAAAAAATGGTTTAGCCTCATACAATCTGATGAGTACAAATGGGTGCTTTCACACCGTCCACGTATTTATTTTAAGCCTTTTAGGGTGTATATGTCTACCCAGTGGGGCAAAAAAGAACGGATGAAAGCACTGCTGAGTTGTTATGCTTTTATCAAAGAATGCCCCTTACTAAAGCGTATGGTGGAGAGCGAAACACCTATCAAGCTCGCTGAGTTCACAATGAAGTACAACAACGAAAAAGGGCAGATTTACTTAGGGTACAACGAGCGTTTCCGCAAAGAGGGGGAATTGGTGGTCTCGTTGCATTGTGATAGTTATCAGGAGGCTATCTGTGAAGCTTCTTTTGTGATTGACAAAGAAAATGAGGGATGGGTATGTCGTATAGGCTGTGTACAAGGTAACAAAAGTGCCGAAACTGAGAATGCTATCAAAGAACTACAAAAACAAATGTATGCTCTTCGTCCTAAAGCCCTGATGATATTTATCATTCAGGAACTTAGCAAGCAATTAGGTTGTGCCGCTTTGTATGGCGTAGGCAGTAAAATTCAAGCACATAACAAGAAACACTTTATTCATATAGATTGGTTGCACAAACTCAGTTTTAGTTATGACACATTGTGGAAAGAAGCCGATGGCACTCCCGATAAAGATGGGTGGTTCAAGCTTCCTATTGAAATGCACCGCAAACCAATGGAAGAAATCAAATCGAGCAAGCGGTCGCTCTATCGCTATAGGTATGAGATGTTAGACAAAATTGCAACAGAAATACAAGAGACAATTAACAAATAACAAGATGAAATTAGATATATTAGCTTTTGGGGCACACCCCGATGATGTAGAATTAGGCGCAGCAGGTACCATTGCCAAAGAGATTAGTTTAGGCAGAAGTGTGGGCATCATCGACCTTACTCAAGGGGAATTGGGTACACGTGGTAGTGCTGAAATACGTCACCAAGAAGCGACTAAAGCCAAAGAATTATTAGGGGTAATCATACGCGAAAACCTCAAATTCCGCGATGGTTTTTTCGTAAACGACGAAGCTCACCAAATGGCCATCATTGAGAAAATTCGCCAATATCAACCCGACATAGTGCTCTGCAATGCCATTGACGACCGCCATATCGACCACGGCAAAGGTAGCAAACTCGTGAGTGATGCTTGCTTTTTGAGCGGCTTGCGACGCATCGAAACCACGCTCAACGGAGTGGCACAAGCGGCTTGGCGGCCTAAAGTGGTGTATCACTACATTCAATGGAAGAACATCACCCCTGATTTTGTGGTAGATATCACCGGATTTATGGAAGCCAAACTCAATGCCGTATTGGCCTACAGCTCGCAGTTCTACGACAGCAACAGCAATGAGCCTACTACGCCTATTTCCGACAGGAATTTTTTAGATAGTGTTACTTATCGCGCACGCGACTTAGGCCGCTTAATTGGTACAGATTTTGCGGAAGGTTTTACTTGCGAGAGATTTCCCGCTGTCGCATCACTTTTTAATCTTAAATAACAAAAAATGAAATTAATATTATTAACCGTTGGGATACTGCTACTGTGTGTAGGCGGTATGGCCATTAAGATATGGGGCAAAAAGGGCGGTAAGTTCTCCGGTACTTGCGCCAGCCAAAGTCCGTATCTAAACCCTGAGGGCGAGCCTTGCAGTTTCTGCGGGCGTTTACCCGATGAACAAGAGTGTAGAAATAAATAATGGCAGAGACACTCGCTGAAAATATAGCCGCTGCCAAGGCAGGGAAGCAACGAGCTTTTAGCTGGTTGTTGGACGAGTTTTGGGCTGATGTGTACAACTTCCAGCTCAAGCGCGTGAACGATGAAGTGGAAGCCGAGGACATTAGCATACAGACGTTTGCCAAAGCGTTTGACAAGCTACATACGTACGACGAGCAGTACGCTTTCCGCACTTGGCTCATTGCCATTTCTAAGAATATCCACATCGATACGCTCCGCAAACAAAGCGAGTCGCTGTTGCATTTGGACAGTGAAGAAAAACAATCAAAAGCACTCATTGATGAGACCCCCATTATAGAGGACAGCCTCATTATGGAGCAGCAGTTTGACTATCTGCTCAAGAGCATCAAGCAGCTGAAAGAACCCTATCGAACGGCCATACAATTGCGCTATCTGCACGAGAAAAGTTATAAAGAGATTGCTGAAGAAATGCAATCAACGATGAGTAGTGTGAAGATTACACTGCTAAGAGCCAAGAAGATGCTCGCTGAAATACTAAAGAAAAACAGATGAAACTTCGCGTTTCATCTGTTTTTTTATGCTTATAGTGCTACGTTCTTGCGGTGAATATCTATAACTTCCGAAATTTGGTATTCGTCAAAAAGGTTGAGCAGCTCATCCACCCCTTCTTCCAATTTCAAATCCATTTCCTCAGGATAAATAGGCAAAATGCTATAGAAATTGATAATAGTGCCGTCTTTGGTGTGCAACTTTAGGAAATCTTGTGGTGCTGAGAGATAAGGCGGCATCAGCAGGATACAACCGAAATCGGTATTGGCGATAGGCTCGGCATCTGGTCCGTTGGGGATAGTGTGCCCTTCAGCCATCCACGTTTTGTACTGGTGAGGGAAGCGCGCTATCATCTTGAGGAAGTAGATAGGCCAATAGTTATCATCGTCCTTGAAAGCCTCATCGCTGATAGGCCAATTGGCAGGGAGATAGACCATTAGCTCGGCGTGGCTATAGTCGTTTGGGTCATCCAAGCCTTCGGGGAGGTACATAGGGTAATCGCTCATACCCGTAGTAAAGAGCACGTGGTAAGGAGTTTCCGGCGTAGGCTTGATCCAATGCACATCGATATGCACGTACTCTGATAAGATTTCGTGGAACACGCTGTCTATCTTTCCGATATATTTTTCAAAATGGTCGCAAATCTCTTCCATATAGACACAAGTGCGGTCGGGAAATACAAAGTCACTTCGGTCTTTTTCAGAATAGTTATAGACATTAGAGCCCCCTTCTGACACATAGTCGGGGGTTGGAGCGAAAATGTTAGGCAATTCATCTTCTTCGTCAAACGAAACAGCTTCTATGAGCGAGTGCATCTCGTTGTCATAGTATACAATTCCCCTTTCAATATCATCAGTAAGGAATTCTAACCAATCTTCCATAGAGTCGTGGTACAAATCCATAAAAGAGGCTTCTATAGAATCCAACACTAAGTCAATTTCAGCTATTTGCCCTACAATGCCTTCTTCATCAGGGTCAAGGTCAATAAACATAAAGCGCGCGCCATTGGAGAGGAACGGAATCCATTTAGGGTTGTAGAATTGGTTTTTCACCACTTTATCCCAACACATATCAATAGCTTCTTCTTCGTCAAAGCGGAGCGACTGCCAATTTGGCACACTTTCTAACTGTTCGAGCCAATGTTGCTGAGTGCGTTTGATTTCTTCTAAGGGAAGAAAGCGCAAACCATTGAGGAAGAAAACATCGTTTTCCCCCTCTTTTTGTCCATTAAAAGTCTGATATAGTTGTTTTACTTCTTTAGGAAGTGTAATCCCCATTTCAGTTTCAAAGGTAGCTATCTGTGCTTCACTCACTCCTTTGTTGAGACTTGCAATAAGGGGAGTCGCTTGGTCGAGGATAACGTCTAAAAATCTTTTGACTGTTTTTTCCATAGTTGTTTTATACAATTAGTTTTTCGCAACAAATGTACAACATTTCAATTAAAAAACAAATAATATACTATATTTTTTTCTTTTTTCTTTTTAAATATTAAAATATTGTATATCTTTGCCCCAAATTATTTAATTTAATAAAAGACATATGGACAGTAAAGTTACATCAATTCTGAGCTATTTTGGTATTTTGTGGTTAGTTGCCTATTTTGCGGGAACTAAAGATGAAAAATCTATCTACCACCTTAAACAAGGATTTGGGCTATTTGTCGTAGGATTTGCCTTCGGTATTATACTCCGAATTTTAATGGTAATTTCGGCTACTGTTGCCGGAATTGTTTCTCTTCTTGGTATCGTTCTTTTGGTATTGTTTATCATTGGGGTAATCAATGCTGTAAAAGAAGAGCAAAAACCACTTCCTCTTTTTGGTAAATCATTTGAAAAAAGTTTCAATTTTATCAAATAAGTAGGGATTTAAAACGCACAAAAGAGGCTGTTAGGGTTTTCCTTAACAGCCTCTTTCCTTATCTATGTTTTCAATCTTTATCCTGTAAAATCGTCTAATAGCTCTAACGAAGGTACAAAGAAAAGCGTTCCCGTTTCGGCAGTACTGAAGTCTAATAAGCAGTCGTAATTGCCCGCAGGTTTGCCTACAAACATATTAGTGAGCATTTTTTCTACCGTACTAAAGGTGTTGGCATAACAAATAAAGTAAGTGCCCATTTGGTGGCTCACGGGGTCGTGAAAAGGCATATTATCTCTCACTACTTTTAGGCTGTCGCCCACATTAGCAAGAGCCGAGTGCGCATTCGTAGGCTTGGTATCATCATCCATTTCTATGTCCATTTCCTTACTACGCCCTATTACTTTTTCTTGCTCTTCTACAGGCAAGGCGTGCCAAGCGTTCATATCGTGTACGTATTTCTGTACGAATAAGTAACTTCCTCCTTGATAATCGGGGTCTTCGTCGCCTACTACAGCAAATTGTTCGCGCTCTGCGCCACGAGGGTTTTCCGTGCCGTCTACAAAGCCAATGATAGCACGCCCATCCCAATACCTAAAGCCTTGCACATTCACAATGCAATCGGCTACGGGTTGCATCACCTCGCTGATAGTCGCTGCCATATCGTAAGCCAAGCTGGGGTTATGTGCACGAATATGAAAATGCAAGTCGCCTTTAGTAGCCACAGCTGTGTGTTTACTCCCTTTGATAGGCTGAAAGTCTTTGAGTTCTTTCGGTAGTGGTTCTGGTAATCCTAAAGTAAGCCACGCCCTATAGCTGATGCCAATAGTTACACTGGCACGCGCGTCCGGGAAGCGGTCAGCTACCGAGTTGTTCAGGTTGCCCACCAAACCACATACCTTTGCAAAAGTATCGTTCAGTAGGTCGGGGTCTATATCTTTTTTAAATACCCATACCAAAAATACAGTATTGTTATTAGGCAAATCTGTTACATTCTGATAGTTCATCTCTTTTAATATGAATCAAGAGTTAGAAAATAAATAATAATTGGTTTATACTGAGTTATGATGACTCTCGCTAATTCCCCCTCTTTGAGGGGGCTGGGGGAAGTTTGTAATCAATAAGATAATTCAACTCTTACCTCTTATAACTCCTAACTTTTCACTACTCTCTCCTGACGGTTGATAGACTCTTGGTGAATCGCTTTAAATACCTGAATCACTAAGTCCTCACTGAGGTTGCGTTGTTCGCCCTCTAATATCATTTTACCCAAAATTTCGTGCCAACGTTGGTTTTGCAAAATCGCTACATTGTTCGCTTTTTTCAGTGCCCCGATCTCATCAGCTACCTCCATACGTCTTCTAAGTAAATCTAAGAGTTGGTCGTCAATAATATCAATACGCGAACGCAAATTGCTGAGCTGACTCACATAGTCTTCTTCTGAAGTGGACGTTTTACGAATGCGCAAGTCGCTCATTATTTGTATAAGTCGCTCAGGCGTAATCTGTTGTGCAGCATCGCTCCACGCTGCATCGGGGGTGCAGTGCGTTTCAATCATTAGTCCGTCAAAATTCAAATCAAGTGCCGTTTGCGATACATCGAATATCAAATCACGTTTGCCCGTAATGTGCGATGGGTCACAGATAAGTGGCAAATCAGGGAACTTGTTTTGCAATTCAATCACCAATTGCCATTCAGGAATATTCCGGTATTTAGTCTTCTCATAAGTAGAAAAACCGCGATGTATCACCCCTAAGTTTTTAACCCCTGAGCGTTGCAAGCGTTCCAAAGCTCCTATCCACAACGGAAGGTCAGGGTTTACTGGGTTTTTTACTAATATAATCTTGTTAGTGCCCTCTAATTCGTCAGCTATTTCCTGAATAATAAACGGACTCACGGTAGAGCGCGCTCCTATCCATAACATATCAATATCGTGCTCCAAGGCAAGCTTCACGTGGTCTTTATTAGCCACTTCGGTAGCCGTTTTCAGTCCCGTTTCTTCTTTCACACGTTGTAGCCATTTAAGCCCCAGAGCTCCCACACCTTCAAACATACCCGGGCGGGTACGAGGTTTCCAGATACCCGCACGAAAGAACGACACATCAGTATCTTTGAGGCTGTGTGCTATCCTGAGCACTTGTTCTTCAGTCTCAGCACTACACGGTCCCGCAATTACTACGGGGTGGTTAAGGTGTAAGTTATCAAGCCATTGGCGATTTTCTTTCGTTATTTCCATTCTATAAATCTTATCCTTTTACAAGTTAGACGGCAAAGATACGAAAAAACTAAAGAATAACAGAGAAAAAAACAAAAAACTCTACACTATCAATTCATAAATTAGTATGAAAGTAGCGTACACTAACATTTAAATGGCTAAAAACCAAAAAAATAACCTATCTCCTTAATCTTAACTTTACCTTAGTTCCGCCTTTTGTTCTTCATTTGTTCGTCTTTCCTTCACCTTTGCGTCGCTACATTCCCCCTTTGGAGGGGGGTAGGGGGAGGTTATCTTCGTCATTTGTTCGTTCATTATTCACCTTTTCGTCGCTACTTCCCCCTTTGAAGGGGGGTAGGGGATGTTTTTACTATCTTACCTCCGCTCTTCCTTCGCTTATCGTCCATCATAGAGCCGATGTAGAGCCACTTATTGTTCGTCTTTTCTTCGTCTTTTCTTCGTTCATTATTCACCTTTTCGTCGCTACAGTTCCCCCTTTGAAGGGGGGTAGGGGGATGTTATCTTCATCTTTCTTTCGTCTTTTCGTCGCTACTCCCCCTTTGAAGGTAGTCCGCGAGAGCGGAGTGTGTGAATAGGGGGGATGTTTTTACTATCTTACCTTCGCTCTTCTTTCGCTTATCGGCCATCATAGAGCCGATGTAGAGCCGATGTAGAGCCGATGTAGAGCCGATGTAGAGCCGATATAGAACCGATATAGAACTACTCATTGTTCGTTTATCGTATAAGCTTTGTATAAGCTCTATCTAATTTCATCATTAACCATTAACCATTCATCATTAACCATTAACCATTTTCTTTAAGATAACTATAATTTTAAAACATACAAACGAAAATAATAGAAAATCTCTCCTGTTACTTTTTATCCATAAGCTATCAAAAATATTTAACCTTATTATTATCAATAAATTAACTTTTTCCTGTTTTTTTAAGCTATCAAAAATTAGCCACATTTTTGATAGCATTTGACCATTTTTTGATAGTTGTTTACTTTCTTTTGCCTTACCTTTGCCTCCGAAAAAACATCGCATTTTCACCAGTGCGAACAAACTTAAACCAATTGTTATAAAACAAATACCAATATGATGAGTAGAAAGATAAACAAACGCATTTTACTATCGCTTTTGCTCTGCAATTGTTCGGGTGCTCTTTTCGCCCAGCAAGTAAAAGGGGTAGTGAAAGCCAAATCCGACAACAGCCCTATGATGGGCGTAAGTGTGGTGGTAAAACACAAAACAGTAGGTGCTTCTACTGATTTCGATGGGAATTATACCCTTCAACCTGTTGCCGCTACCGATAGTTTGGTCTTTTCTTATATAGGCTACAAATCTCAAACCGTAGCCGTGAAAGGACGCAAGGAAATAAACGTAAGCTTAGAAGAAGAGGTAACCACTCTCGAAGGCGTTACCGTTTCTGTAGGGTATCGTACTGAACGTAAAGCCGACCTTACCGGTGCAGTATCAGTAGTAAAAGTAGACGAAATGATGTCTACTGCCGAAAATAACCCTATGAAAGCCCTCCAAGGTCGTGTCGCAGGTATGCAAGTTACCGATAACGGAGGTCCTGCGGGTAAAGCTACTATCCGTATTCGCGGTATCGGTACACTCAATAACAACGACCCTCTCTATATTATAGATGGTGTCCCTACTCAAGGCGGTATGCACGAACTCAACTCTAATGATATAGAAAGTATCCAAGTGTTGCGTGACGCTTCCGCAGCCAGTATCTACGGGTCTCGAGCTGCTAATGGGGTCATCGTTATTACTACCAAAAAAGGTAGAAACGGAGTACTTAAGGTAGATTTCGACCATTATACTACCGTTTCTATGTTCCACTCACGTATGCAAATGCTCAACTCCAATGAGTATGCACAAGTACTTTGGAAAGCAGCCGTAAATCGTGGTAACAACCCTAATCAAAACCCACTTGGTATTCATTATGATTATACTACTGATGCCAATGGTCACGCTACCCTCAACAATTTGTACTATCCTCGTGAGTATTTTGATAAAACAGGTAGCCCTATGATTCCTTCCAATACCGATTGGTTCAAAGAAATTACCCGTATGGGCGTAACCGAATCTTATAACCTTTCCGTAACCAATGGTACTGAAAAAGGAAACTACTTCCTATCATTAGGCTATTACAATAACGATGGTCTTGTGAAAAACACCGACTTCTCCCGTTTCTCTGCTCGTATCAATACCGATTACAAGCTCTTTGGCGATGTAGTAACCATAGGCGAGAACTTTACCGTAAACCGCACCAGCGAGGTAGAACAACCGCACCAAATTACTGAATCGGCAATGATAGCAGTCCCATTCATTCCAGTACGCACTGCCGATGGCAAACACTGGGGAGGTCCTGTAAACGGCTTACCCGACCGTCAGAACCCTGCTCGCCTCGTAGCCGATAATAAAGATAATCGCTATAACTATTGGCGTTTGTTCGGTAATGCTTTTATCAACATTCAGCCTATCAAAAAACTGAACATCCGCTCTAACTTTGGTGTAGATTATGGCAACTTCTATAAACGTGTGCTCAATCGTTCTTATGTTTCTGGTTTTATGGAAGAAGGCAAAGAGAAAACTTTCTCTCAACTCGAACAAGCACACTGGACAAAATGGAACTGGGCAAACACTGCTACTTACGACTTTGAGCTTGGAAAAAGTCGTTTTGAAACCCTCGCCGGTATGGAAATGTACTCACAAGAAGACCTTAACTTTGCAGTAAGAGGAGATAACCTTGCTATCGAAACTCCTGAATATATGTGGCCTACCTTGGCTACAGGAGGTATCACTGGTAGCGGTTCAAACACAGGCTATAAGTTGCTTTCTTTCTTCGGAAAAATCAACTATGCTTATGACAATAAGTACCTTGCTTCAGCTACCCTTCGCCACGACGGTTCATCTCGTTTTGCTAAAGATAATCGCTGGGGTACTTTCCCTGCGTTCAACTTAGGTTGGCGCATCTCTCAAGAGCCTTTTATGGAAAAAATCAACCATACAGTTTCTGACCTCAAATTGCGCTTCGGTTGGGGACAAAACGGTAACCAAGATATCAATAACTACGCAATTTATGATATCTTCGACCCTTATTATGGGGTAACTGGCGACTTTATTTGGAATGGCATCTGGAAAACATCTTACGATATCGATGGTAAAGGCTCTGGTCAGTTAGCTTCTGGCTTCCGCCGTACACGCCTCGGTAATAAAGACCTCAAATGGGAAACCACTACACAAACCAACTTTGGTATCGACTTCGGTTTCTTTAATAACAGTCTGTATGGCTCTGCTGAATACTATATCAAGAAAACTACCGACATCCTCGTTGAACCTCCGTATGCAGGTATCAAAGGCGAAGGAGCCTACCAATGGGTAAACGGTGCCGCTATGGAAAACAAAGGTTTGGAAGTCTCTGTAGGTTATCGTAATGAAACCAAAGGTGGACTTCGCTACGATATCAACGCCAATATCGCTACCAATAAAAATAAGATTACCGAATTACCTGAATCAGTAATCAATGCTTATGGTGGTAATGGTAAATGGGATAATGGTTTAGGTCGTCCAGTAGGCTCTAATAACTTCTATGGTTATGTAGCCGACGGCATCTTCAAAACTCAAGAAGAAGTAGACCAACATCCTACCCAAAACGGCAAAGGCATCGGTCGTATCCGCTACCGCGATTTGAATAATGATGGCGTAGTGAATGAAGACGACCGCACTTGGATAGGTAACCCACAACCTGATTTCATCTATGGTTTGAACCTCAATTTAGAGTACAAAAACTTTGATTTTACAGCTTTCTTCCAAGGAGTACAAAACGTAGATGTAGTTTCTAATGTAAAACGCCATACCGATTTCTGGAGCGTACAAGATACTTATGGTAACAAAGGTCGCCGTTTGCTTGACGCTTTTGACCCCGTTACCAATCCAAACTCCGATATCCCAAGCGTTTCAAGTGTAGACGATAACAACGAAGGACGTATGTCTACTTATTATGTAGAAGATGGCTCTTATTTGAAGCTCCGCAACGTACAATTGGGTTACACTTTACCTAAGGAAGTATCTGAGAAAATTAAACTCAGCAAGTTGCGCCTCTACGTGAGTGGCCAAAACCTTCTTACTATTAAGAGCAAGTCGTTTACTGGTAAAGACCCTGAAAACCCTAACTACGGCTATCCTATCCCAATCACCTTTACTATGGGATTGAATGCTTCATTCTAATAACTGATACAAATGAAAAAGATAATATATACCACCGCAATATTAGCAACCTTACTTACTACAGGTTGTAGCTTCTTAGACGATAATCCACAAGGAATTATGAGTGAAAAAGAAGCTATTTCTAAAGCCGATCAGCTTGCCATTGCAGCCTACGCTTCATTAGGCAACGACCACTACGATTCGCCTTTTAGTCTTTGGATTTACGGCAATGTCCGTGCCGATGACGCTTATAAAGGCGGTCAAGACGTAAGTGATATTCAAGTGTTCCACTTCTACGAAACCGCTCAGAATATCGACCCTACCTATGGCGAAGCCGATAAGTTCTGGTTTATGTGCTACCAAGCTGTTTCACGCACCAATACTGCATTGCGAGCTTTAAATCAAGCCTCTGATGCTGAAGTGCCTAACCGCCAGTCTCGCATAGGCGAAATGCACTTCTTGCGCGGTCACTTCTATTTTATTCTCAAAACAATCTTTGGACATATTCCTTTTGTAGATGAGAACACTCCTGATAGTGAATACGAAAAAACACCTAATACTTTGCCTAACGATGAGCAATGGCAAAAGATAGCCGCCGATTTCAAAAAGGCATACGACCTATTGCCTGCTACTCAAGCACAGAAAGGGCGTGCTACTAAAGCAGCAGCAGCAGCTTACCTTGCTAAGGCTTACTTGTATAAAGCGTATCGCCAATCTGATAACAATAGTGTAACAGATATCAACACTCAAGATTTGCAAGAGGTACTTACTTATACCGATGCAGTTTTAGGTACTTCTTATGGTTTGGAAGACGACTTTGCTTTCAACTTCCTTCCAGGTAGCTATGAGAACGGTAAAGAGTCGCTCTTCGCTGTGCAATACTCCGTAGACGACGGTACTCAATACGGAAGCTTGAATTGGGGCGATGTGCTCTCTGTACCTCAGAAGTTAGGTTGCTGCGACTTCCACAAACCAAGTCAGAATTTAGTAAATGCGTTCAAAACTACTAACGGTTTGCCTGATTTTGATAATTTCAACAATAACGACTATAATGCAGCTACCGATAAAGCCGACCCTCGTTTGTTCCACACGGTGGCACTACCAGGCTTGCCCTATAAATATAATCAAGAGTTGATTTACAACAACGATTGGAATCGCAATAGTAACGTATATGGCTTCTATGCTTCTCTCAAAGAAAACGTAGACCCTTCTTGCTCTTGCTTCCGTAATATCAACCCATTCCGCGGTAACTCTAAGAACAGAATTGTGATTCGTTATGCTGATGTGCTTTTAATGCGTGCAGAAGCTCTTATTGAGCTCAACCGCAGTAATGAAGCCTTGCCGCTCATCAACCAAGTGCGTCAGCGTGCTAAACAAAGTACCTCTATGATTCCTTATGCTACCAATGCTGATATAGCTTTGTATCAAAATGGTGTGAACATCACTTGGAATCAAGAGAACGCGCGCAAAGCACTCCGTTGGGAACGTCGCCTTGAATTTGCTATGGAAGGTAGTCGCTTCTTTGACTTAGTGCGTTGGGGTATAGCAGACCAAGTGCTCAACGACTATTTTGACAAAGAGAAAACACGTCGCCCAGCGATATACAACAACGCGCACTTTACTAAAAACAAAAACGAGTATATCCCTATTCCCCAAAACCAAATAGGGTACGTAAAAGGTATTTACAAACAAAATGCAGGATTCTAATATGAAAACAACAGTACACAAACTCGCCCTCGGTATGGCAGCTTTGCTCGGCTTGTTTAGCTGCGACGAGAAACACGAAGGCGAACTTATCAATGATAAAGAGGCTAAAATCAATGCCTTCCAAGCCAATGGTATCGATGGAATCATCGACGAGGAGAAACAAACCATTACCGTTTACGCTCCTTGGTCGGCTACTCTTACCAATATGTCCACCTCCCTCAGCTTGCCCGAGGGAGCTACCTCAGTGCCTAAAGGTGCTACAGGAGTAGATTTGAGTAAAGGTGCTAAGTACCGCATCTTTAATGGTAACCTCTATTGGGATTATACCGTTACCGCTCAGTACCCTAAGATAGAGAACTTTGTTATCGGGAAATACAAAGCTACTATCGACCATAGTACAGGTAAAATAAGTGTGAAATATCCCAAAGGAGAAGCAGTAACTGCGCTAACTCCTACATTTAGCACTACCCCTAATGCTACCGTAAGTCCTGCTTCGGGAGTTGCCCAAAACTTCACTCAAAGCGTTACTTACACTATGAATTACCGCGGTGAGAGTTTTGTGTATAATGTAGAGATTATACCTACCAACTTTGCGCCTATTGCCTTTGTAGGTACAGCTAAGAGTGCTTCTGCTATCGCCAATGAAGATGAGAAAGCAGCTTATACTTGGCTTGCCGAAAACTACGACACTGCCAAATACATCTCATTTAGCGACATCAAGGACGGCAAAGTTAATCTTACCGACTACAAAGTGATTTGGTGGCATTGGGATAACAACAAAGAGTTGCCCGCTGAAGCCAAAGCAGATGCCGTTGTGAACAAAATGAAACAATTCTATGCTGCTGGAGGCTCATTCTTATTGTCTTCTTGGGCTGTACAGTACGTAGTCGATTTAGGTATCGCCTTAGACGGCAAAGTGGTAAATAATATGTGGGGAGAAGGCAACAGTCCATTTGCAATTGGTGATGACTGGGGTATTTGCTATAAAGGCAACGAAAGCCACCCCCTTTTCAAAGGATTGACTAAGAAAACAGGTACTAACGATGTCGCCTTCTTACTCTCTAGAGGGGTAAAAGCCAAAGCACATAACGCCTTATGGAACTTTGAATTTGGTCCTTACGAAAATAATAAAGCAGGTTGGCAAACAGCTTCAGGTGCTAAACAATTGGCAAGTTTCCACTGGAATGATGCTATGAACCGAGCAGCGATTTTTGAATATACCAAACGTGGCAATGCAGGTCGCACCATTTGTATAGGCATTGAAGGCTACGACTGGTATAACGAAGATAATTCACCCGCTAATACCTACAAAAGCAATATTGAATTGCTTACTGCCAATGCTTTAGAATATTTAGCAAATTAATAAATAAAGATGATGAAAAGAACACTTACATTGGCGCTTTGCGCTACCGCCCTAATAGCTTGTGAAAAAAAAGAATATTGTAGTAACGACCCTAATGCGGCTCCCGATGCCTCTACTTGTTATGCAGTACAAGATTACGGTCGTACCTATAAGCATTTCTTTCAACCTAAGAACGCTTGGGTAGGTGACCCTATGCCCTTCTACGACAATGGCAAGTTTCACATCTTCTACCTCTACGACCAACGTCCCGCACCTGCAACCTTCCACCCTTGGTATAGCGCTACGACTTCCGATTTGGTAAATTATACTGATAATGGCGAAGCTATTGCTTGTGGTGCTGATGGTTCACACGAAGATGCTTTGGGTACAGGTTCAGTGTTTAAAGACGGTAATACTTATTACGCTTTTTATACAGGTTATAACGGACAATTAGACCCTAAAGAAATCATCTATAGAGCTACTTCTACAGATATGAAAACGTGGACGAAAGATGCTTCTTTCTCTTTCCGTGCTCCTGATAAGTACGACCGCGATAACTTCCGTGACCCATTTGTGTTTAAAGATGGAAATACTTATAAAATGCTTATAAGCACGCGTGCTGAGGTTAGAGCTGGAGAATGGAGACCTGTAGTTGCTCAGTTTGTATCTACTGATCTTATCAATTGGAATGTTATCTCTGAACAAGAGAAGTTTCTTTACGTAGATAGAGATGCGCACGATGCTTTTATGGTAGAATGTCCTGATTACTTCAAACAAGGAAATTATGAGTATTTGGTATTCTCTAACTATAATATTCGTCGCGTGCAATACAAATACCGTCGTGTGGGAGCTACTGATTGGATAACTCCTACTAATATTGATTTAGACGGCCGCGCTTTCTATGCAGGTAAAACCGCTTCTGATGGTACGCATCGTTATATTTGGGGCTGGATACCTACCCGTATTAACTATGAAGATAATGCAGATTACCACTGGGGAGGTTCTTTGGCTGTACACGAGCTTACTCAAAATGCTGACGGTACCCTTAGCGTGAAAATGCCTACTGCTTTTGATAGCAAACAAGCTGTATCGGCTTCGTTGGGTACAGTGGCTCTTAATAATGATACTCGCGTATTCGACCGCCTCAGCAAAGAATTTAATAAAATCACTACTAAGATAAAAGCTGATAGTGCTACCGAGTTTGGGGTGATGTTTGGTGCTTGCGGTAACTTGTATGAAACTTACCGCGTAACGCTTAACCTTACCAAAGGTGAGTTACAACTCAACCGTGTGATTAAAGATGGAGGTACAGCCACTATCAATACTATAAAATTTCCTGTGAATGCTTCTAAAGAATACAATTTGAAGATTGTACAAGAAGGCTCAGCTGCGGTAGTATACGTAAACGACACTGTGGCTCTTTCTTTCCGTTGCTATAAAATGAACCAAAATGCTTGGGGCATATTTGCTAACGGCACAGCAAACTTTACTTTTTAATGAAAAGGTAAAAGGTAGAAGGTAAAAGGTAAAACGAGGAAGAGTGAACCTAAGACCGAAGGGAAGACGAACAAAAGACGAAGGGAAGACGAACGAAAGACGAACCTAAGACGAAGGATGAACGGCTCTACATCGGCTCTACATCGGCTCTACAGCGAAGCTAAAGCGAACCTAAGACGAAGGAATGGTATACGCATCTTATCTTTTACCTCAATAAATAGATACTTTCATTACTTTATAAGTCTCAGCTTCTTGAAGGTGTTTGAAAACTCAAGCACCTTCAAAAGAAGAGGAGAAACGCTACTAACCTCTACCTTCTAAATTTGGTAATTCCAAAAAAATAATATACATTTGTACCATCTTTTAAATAAAAAGAGATATGAAAAAATATACGAACAACAAACTGATAGCTGGCTTGGGCGTCCTGGCGCTTACTGCCTGCCAGCAAAACGCCGATGACCTCATCATTGAGGACTTTGAATCGGGTACTTATGCTAATTGGATAGTAGAAGGCGATGCCTTTGGTACCGTTCCCGCCACGGGTAGCTACACCGGTCAGCAACCCGTAACAGGCTTTGAAGGCAAACACCTCGCTAACAGCTTCAACAACGGCGACGACTCTCGAGGCACCCTTACCTCCAAAGAATTCACCGTGGAACGCGACTACATCAACTTCCTCGTAGGAGGAGGTACACACGCCGACACCTATATCGAACTCCTTATCGACGGCAAAAGTGTGCTCCAATCACACTCCCTCTACGAAACCGAGACCCTACAATGGCTCTCTTGGGATGTGAAAGCCTACAAAGGAAAAAAAGCCACTATCCGCATTGTCGATAACCAACGCGGCGGTTGGGGGCATATCCTCATCGACCAAATCGAACAAGGCAACAAGCAAAAAAGTGTTTTTATGACCGATTACACCCGCACATTCGACGCCAAAGATAAGTACTTGCTCATTCCTGTGGAAGACCAAGCTACTGAAAACAAAGTCCAACTCTCTGTCGATGGCAATCTCATCGGAGAGCCAATGACTATCCGCATCGCCCAAAACAAAATCGACTATTGGGTACCTATCGATATTCAGGCTTATAAAGGCAAAAAAGTAACCCTTACTTTTGCCGTAGCCAAAACCACCGATATGGGATTAGCTGAAATCAAACAGTCTTCTGATTATAACTTCAATTACGCCGAAACCTATCGCGCTCTATACCACTTCACCCCACAATACGGCTGGATGAATGACCCTAACGGAATGGTATATCACGACGGTGTATATCACCTATTCTTCCAACACAACCCCTACGGCACTCGCTGGGGCAATATGCACTGGGGGCACGCTACCTCCAAAGACTTAGTAAACTGGGAATATCAGCCCGTTGCCATAGCCCCCGATAAGCTCGGGGCTATCTTCTCAGGAAGCGCAGTGATTGATCACGACAATACTGCAGGCTTCGGCAAAGGCGCAATGGTAGCCATCTACACCTCCGCAGGCGAACGCCAAACACAATCTATTGCCTACAGCCTCGATGGCGGAAAAACCTTTACCAAGTACGAAGGCAACCCCGTACTCACCGATGCCAACATCATAGACTTCCGCGACCCGAAAGTATTCTGGCACGCACCTACCAAACAGTGGGTGATGAGCCTCGCCACTACCCAAACCATCACCTTCTATGGCTCTCCTAACCTCAAAGAATGGACACGCCTTAGCGAGTTTGGCGAAGGTTTAGGCGGTCACGGTGGCGTGTGGGAATGCCCCGATCTATTCCCGCTTACCTACAACGGCAAAACCAAATGGGTGCTCTTCGTGAGTATCAACCCCGGTGGACCTAATGGCGGAAGCGCTACCCAGTACTTCATCGGCGACTTCGATGGCAAAACCTTCAAAGCCGACCCAATGAACTACCCATTGTGGTTAGACTACGGTCGCGACAACTATGCAGGCGTAACCTGGAGCAACGTCCCCGCTTCCGACGGCCGTCGCTTGTTCATTGGTTGGATGAGCAACTGGGATTATGCCAATGACACCCCTATTCAGAACTTCCGCAGCGCAATGACCGTAGCCCGCTCCTTGCGTTTAGCCCATAACGGTGAACATCTCGTAGTAGCCAGTGAACCTGTAAAAGAAGTAGAAAACTTGCGCCGTGAGACCGTAAAATTAGAAAGTAAAGCAGCCGAAAGCACCATCGCTTTTGAAAACTTCTTGCCTAATAACCAAGGTGCTTACGAACTCACTTTCACCGTAACCCCTAACAATACCGATAGCTTCTCATTCGCATTGGAGAACAACAAAGGCGAAACCGTAAACTACACCTTTGATGCAGTGAGCAAAACCCTATCAGTAGACCGTTCTAAGAGCAGTGTAAGCTTCAATGCCAACTTTGCCGAAACGATTATCAAAGCGCCAATAGTACCTAAGAAAAGCTACACCGTGCGCCTCTTAGTCGATAAAGCATCTACTGAACTCTTTGTCAATGGTGGTGAAGTGGTACAAACCAATGCCGTGTTCCCTACCGAAGTGTATAACACCCTCCGCTTCAAAACCGACAAAGGCACCCTCACCCTCAACGATATAACTGTTTATAAATTAAAATAATCACGTATTATGCAACAAAATAACAACTATCTAAAATACCTTTTGCCTGTAATGCTGTCTTTCTTCTGTATGGGCTTTGTAGACCTTGTAGGCGCAGCCTCTAACTTCGTAAAGAAAGACTTTGCCTTAGATGATACTTCGGCTAACATCTTTGTGTCGATGGTATTCTTTTGGTTCTTGCTCTTCTCAGTGCCTACCGGCGTATTGATGAGCAAGATAGGCCGTCGCAAAACTGTGCTTATCAGTTTGGTGATTACTGCCTTGGCTACCGTTGTGCCACTCATCACCTATAGCTATACCTCTATGCTCATAGCCTTTTCGCTATTGGGTATTGGTAACACACTGATGCAAGTGTCACTCAACCCTTTGCTTTCTACCATTGTAAAAGGCGATAAGCTCGCGAGCTCTCTTACTTTTGGTCAGTTTATAAAAGCCATTGCTTCGTTTATCGCTCCTATCTTGATGGGGGTAATGGCAACACATTTTGACAATTGGCGTTTGTTCTTCCCGCTCTTTACTGTTATTTCAGTAATAGCCGTATTGTGGTTAGGAGCTACTAATATAGAGGAAGAGAAAAACGATAGCAAGAATGCTACCTTTGCCGACTGTTTTGCACTGCTTGCGAACCCCTTTGTGCTCTTGTGTTTTATTGGTATTATGTGCCACGTAGGGATTGACGTAGGAGTGAATGCCACAGCGCCTAAGATTATCAGTGAGCGTTTAGGTGTATCTTTAGAAGATGCCTCTTTTGCTACCAGCTGGTATTTCTTGTTCCGTACCATCGGGTGTCTATCAGGGGCATACATCTTAGCAAATTTCTCTACCAAGAAGTTTTTTGTGCTCAGCATCGCTTGTATGGTAGCTGCTATGGCTATTTTCTTTGCTTTCGATAGCAAAGTAATGCTTTACACTGCGATTGCTTTAGTAGGTTTCGGTAATTCCAACGTGTTCTCTATCATCTTCTCACAAGCGCTATTGCACAATCCTACCAAGAAAAACGAAGTGTCAGGCTTGATGATTATGGGACTCTTTGGCGGTACCATCTTCCCTTTTGCAATGGGCTTAGCCTCCGATGCGATGAACAGCTCACAAATAGGCGCCCTTATCGTCCTCAGTGTAGGTGTATTGTACCTATTGCTAATGAGCACCAAGATAAAAGCTAATGCTTAGTTATTAGTAGTTAGCTGTTAGTCGTCAGACCTGTCCAACAAGTCTGACGACTAAAATTTGTTAATTTGCTAATTATATTGTAACTTTGTGCGCTATAACCTAAACCCCTAACCCTCTGAGACCTGAAATCTAAGGTCTGAGATCTAAAAAATAACAAACAATGAAAAATACAGTAGTAGGATTGGGAGAAATCCTTTGGGATGTATTCCCTGAAAGAAAAGTATTAGGCGGCGCGCCCGCTAATTTCGCTTACCACGTGTCGCAATTCGGCTTTAACGGCTATGCCGTGAGCGCTATCGGTGGCGACCTCCTCGGTAAGGAAATCCTCAAAAGTTTAGAAGAAAAAGAACTCAACTACGTGATTGAGAAAACCGACTTCCCCACAGGTACCGTAAAGGTACAGCTGGACGGTCGCGGGGTGCCTACCTACGAGATTAGCGAGAACGTAGCCTGGGACAATATCCCTTTTTCTTCGCGTATTGAGAACTTAGCGAAGAACACCAATACCGTGTGCTTCGGCTCTTTAGCGCAACGCAATGTGGTGTCACGTGCTACCATTCACAAGTTTTTAGACTTGATGCCTGCCGAGAGCCTCAAAGTATTCGATATCAACCTCCGCTTGAAATACTTCAGCAAAGAGGTAATCGTCGATTCGTTAGACAAAGCCACTGCCCTCAAAATCAACGATGAGGAAATCGTAAAAATCGCCGAAATGTTTAATCTGCAAGGTAGCGATGAGGATATTTGCCGTCAGATATTAGAGAAATACAATCTCAAGTTCCTTATCTTGACCCAAGGCACACGCGGTAGCTACGTGTTTACTCCCAATGAAAAATCGTTTTTGGGTACACCCAAAGTAACCATCGCCGATACAGTAGGCGCTGGCGACTCGTTTACAGCGGCTTTCGTTGCTTCTTATTTGAACGGTCGCAGTATCGCACAATCGCATCAGTTGGCCGTGGAAGTGTCGGCTTATGTATGTCAGCAACACGGTGCAATGCCACGCCTCGCCGATGCTCATTTAGAGTTGTTTAGATAGAATGACTTACCGCAAGTATCATATACTCTTTTTATATTTCGCTCTCTTTGCTTGCCTCGCTTGCCAAAGGGAGCGAAAACCCCGTTATGTCATAGGGGTATCGCAGTGCAGTGAAGACCTGTGGCGACAAACGATGAATGAGGAACTCAAGCGTGAAGTAGCACTCTACCAAGCGGATGCTGAGGTGCTCATTCGCAGTGTAAAGGACGATACGCACAAGCAAATCGCCGATATTGAGTGGTTCATCGAGCAAAAAGTGGATCTACTCGTAGTCTCACCGAACGAGTCGGAAGCGTGTACGCCTGTGATTCAAAAGGCTTACCAGCAGGGTATTCCCGTAATTTTGGTGGATAGAAAAATCGCTACCGATAGCTATACGGCTTATGTGGGGGCTAACAATTACCAGATTGGCAAAGAGGCAGGGCGCTATGCGATAGCCGTTCTCAAAGGCAAAGGCAATATCGCCGAAGTGCGGGGTACCAAAGGTTCTACCTCCGATGCTGAGCGCCATAAAGGTTTTGTAGAGGCACTCAAGAGCGCGCCCGAGGTGCAAATAGTAGCCGAAACTTGGGGCAACTTCCTCCAAGGGGATGCCAAACAGCAAATGCAACTCCTCTTCCAGCAACACCCTAATATCGACCTCGTCTTTGCGATGAACGACCCAATGGCTGCGGGCACTCACGAGGCAGCGATGCAGTTCAACGGCAAGATGCCTTTCATCATAGGGGTGGATGCCTTGCAACAAGTGGGCATACAAAATATTGAAAACAGCATTCAAGACGCTTCGTTTATCTATCCCACAGGAGGCGATAAGGTCATCGATTTGGCAATGAAAATCCTTCACCACCAGCCTTTTGAACGTGAGAATATCCTCAATACTACGGTGGTGGATAAGAGCAATGTGCGCATCTTGCAGTTGCAAACCGAACAGATTGCTCAAAAACAAGCAAAAATTGAAGATATCAATAACCAACTGAATGAGAGCGTCATCCAGCACACGAACCAGCGTACGCTCTTCTATATTTCTATCACAGCCATTGTGCTGATTACAATACTCTTAGCGATTGCCATTAGGGCGTATCGCACCAAGAGCCGCGCCAATCAGCAGTTGGAACAGCAAAATGAAGAAATCAAGCGTCAGGCGGCCGAATTGCAATTGCAAAAAGAACGTTTGGAGGAAATCTCTGCCCAACTCGAAGAGGCAACCCAAGCTAAATTGCTGTTCTTTACCAATATCTCTCACGAGTTCAAAACGCCTTTGTCGCTGATATTAGGCCCCGTGCAAACGCTCTTAGCGCACAATTCTCTCCCTAAAGAGGAGCAGGATTTGTTATTTCTCATCAAGAAGAACAGCAACCGACTCTTGCACCTCATTTCCGAGGTCATTGAGTTTCGTAGCTACGAGAATGGCAAGTTGCAAATGTATTTCACCAAAGGCAACCTCAAGCACTTCCTCACCGAACTCAATTCGTTCTTCAGCGACCGCATCAAGCAAAAGAAACTCAACTTCCAGTTTGTAGCGGAGGATACCTCTTTTGAAATGGCTTTTGACAAGGAAAAAGTAGAGAAAATTTACTTCAACCTGCTCTCCAATGCGCTCAAATTCACTCCTGAAGAGGGAACGATTACAGTGTCATTAGAAAAAGATGGGGAAACAGCAGTACTGCGCGTGTTCAACAGTGGTTCGTATATCCCTGAGGATAAACAGAGCGAGGTGTTTGAACACTTCTACAAAATCAACCCCGATAGTGAGGGTTCGGGCATTGGCTTGGCCTTAGTACAAGCCTTAGTAGCAGCCCACAATGGTACGATTAGTGTGGAAAGTACAGAAGGGGAGGGGACAACCTTTAGCATTCGCTTGCCTTTTGCACAAGAACAGCTTACTACCAAAGCGGTGTACGACAGTAGCTACATCGAAACGCATTTGGACTTACTGCCGTCATTGCCAGCTCCTGCCGAAAAACTCAAACTGCCTGTAGCGGGACAATCATCGGAAAAACCTACCGTATTGGTAGTGGAAGACAATGAGGATATGTGTCAGTTTATTCGCTATATCCTCAGCGATGACTATGATCTTATCGAAGCTGAAAATGGGGAAGAAGGCTTTGAAATGGCCAAAAAACACCTCCCCGATGTAGTGATCAGCGATGTGATGATGCCCAAAACCGATGGCTTCGACTTGTGTCAGCTCATCAAAACCAACGTGGCGACCAATCACATACCCGTAATTTTGCTCACCGCCTATGCGTTGGACGAGCAAAAGCAAGTAGGCTTTGAGAGTGGCGCCGATGCCTATATAGCCAAGCCTTTCAACGTAAAACTGCTCAAAACGCGAGTGCGCAAACTCATTGAGAACCGCAAGAAGATACGAGAAACTTTTAGCAATTTCCTCTTGAACGAAACCAAGCAGGAGACCCTCGGCAAGGTAGAACAGCAGTTTATCACCGATTTTACCCATTACGTAGAGAACTCTATCGCCAATCCTGAGCTCAATATCGATGAAATCGCCGATGCTTTGGGCTTGTCGCGCTCCAATCTCTACCGCAAAATCAAATCCCTCACCGACTATTCGCCTAACGAGCTCATTCGCACCATCCGCGTAAAATATGCCAAACAACTGCTCAACACCCAAGCCAAGAGCATCTCGGAAGTCGCTTATGAAGTAGGATTCTCCTCACCTTCGTACTTTGCCAAATGTTTTAAAGATTTTTACAACGAAAGCCCTACCGAATACTTAGAGCGAATACGGTAGAGATTAAATATAAGAGAGAAAATTATGCAGGTAAAATTAGATAAAATTTCAGAGTGGACGATTACGGGATTCGAACTAAGCAACGGTGCCTATCAATATGCTCTCATAAATGCAAAAAATCATTTTGCACGAGGAGCAGACGAATTTGTTATTTGGGGCAGCAGCGATGACGGCTCTAACTACGGTATCGTTTGGATAAAGGCGGGGCAATGGTCATTCATTCCATCTCCCGCACAAAAAGAAAGCTGGAATAAGCCCGTTTTGTTGGATGCTGGTTCCGATATTTTAATTATTAGCGGAGAAGATAAAAAAGCTTGGTGGGTGTCATCTCCCGAGCAGAAACCGTGCGAAGTAATAAGTAAAAACCTGTGTGCCGCAGAAAATATCACGGAAATTTCTACACTTGGCGAAAACGGCTTTTATTCCATTATTTGCCGTGTTGACGGAGAGGTGTTTGCTGCCAATAGTTTTACCTTTTTGCATTATGACAACGAGGCGCATACCCTGCACTGGGACGAGCAACTCACCCCTGTGTTTGCAAATGAAAAAGTACAGAGTAATTTTCTGCAATCTTTGCAACGGGCAGAGGGTATCTATCACAAAATGGATTTTCATTACTCCTATCCCCAGATAGGCAACCTTATGATAAAAGACAACTCGATGTATGCTTTCGTTGAAGCGGATACAGTAAATCCTTGCAGTTTATCGCAATTTAAGTATTACTGGTATCTCGAACTCACCCAAGACGGCATCTACAAGAGAAAGATATGGGGAAAAGAAAAGCTCGAAAAGCTCGCAGGAAAGCACGGTGTGAGAGGAAAATTCAGTGCTCAAAAAGAATATCTGATACTGTCCCCGATTTTCAAGACGGATGAATGGAAAGGAAACCAAAAATTATTGAGATTGTCTGATGGGGAGCTTTTGGATATTACTTTTCCAAAGGGATATTCTAAATTCAGAATGATGGATATTTGGAATGATCACGTATTTATCAGCGACGAAGCAAACCGTATTGCCCTCTGCAAAATGTAAGTTTCACACTTCGGCTAAGTTGATTTAATCACAATGTTATCAGTATAGAGCGTTAAAAACGTTAATTTTCTTGACAAGTATTTATAAAAAGCACTACCTTTGTAACGCAAAAATGATAAATACATTGCCTATGATAAAATACCTTTCTTTTGTAATCTTATGCTTCTGTAGTTTCTCATTATTGGCACAACAAGATGAGGTATCTTCATCTCAATGGACAATAGAATTTAACGGAGGCGTAGGACGCGGAGAACTCAAAGGCGATAATTTAGAGTTAGGCGGAATGATATCCAATGGAAATTGGCTCGTGAATTACTATCCCGTTGAAAGATTACGTTTGCAAACAGGTATTGCCGTATCGTGGTTTAGCAACGGAAGTGTAACAGCCGATAATTATTACAATACTGATGCAGTATTTATAGGCATTCCTGTTAAAGTGCTCTTTTCTGTTGCCGAAATAGCTCCTAATAAGAGTGCTGTAGTGTTAGGCGTGGGCGTGCAGGTGAACAGAGTGATCACCTACCGCTTGAAAACACAACAGTTGAATAGTAGTTCTCATAGCGGAAATGTTTTTTTAGGGGTTCCTATAGACGTAGGAGTTGAAACTAAACTGAGCCCCAAACATACTTTAGGAGTATATCTCAGCGCTCAAATAGTACCAAAATCCTCTAAAACTATATTTTACAAACAAACGACTTACTGAAAGTATCACTCTCTTATCAACTATAAAGATAAAAAATCCCCGTGCGGTAGGATTACTGCACGGGGATTTTTTATAATTGGCAAAATTCCCTAATTGCGCAATTTGCTAATCTTCCAAATATTCCTCATCTTAGGGAACTTATGCCCCGTAGGCTTAATGTAGTACGTCAAAGCAATCCCTATCAGCACTACAATGCCAAACAGCGTAATACCTCCAAAGATTTCCTTCCAGCTCAGCAGCAATGCCTGCATATTCACATAACCAAACAATGAGCCCATTTGTCCGCCACCTATATGCGCCGCAATAGGGTTGGCAGCGTCTATCTCTTGGCTCAGTATCGCCACATTGCGCTGTTGCAAGTACTGCAACACATTCGCACAAAGGCTATTAGCCATAGTATTACCCAGTGCCGTCCGCACAAAACCTAATACCGTAAGGCTCGCAAAGAAATGCGGAAACGGTATCCCCTCAGCCGCATACAGCGCAATACTGATGTACAACACCACGTAACCCAAGCCTCTTAGCGCATAAGGCACGTACAAAGCCTCTTTAGGTATGCTTGGTTGGAACAAGTAATACAACATAAAATGATGCAATACGAACGCCAAAAAGCCCACTAAAAAGATAGCCTTGTAACTCCCTCGGTACACCGAAAGCCAATAAAACGACCCCGCAGCGCCCACTACCACGCCCGCAAACACCGCCCAATTCAGCGATGCGTTGTGCAAACTGTTGAAGTGTAGCACCCCGCCAGTGTACGCATTCAGCACTGTGCTCGATGTACTCAAAAAGATTTGCAGCAGCGCCAGTAGCACCAAAGCGCGCAACAAGTTTTTATACCTAAACACCTCCGGCATAATCAGCGGTCGCCTAATGCTCAGCATCCGTTGGATAGCCAATGCCAATAGCACCACACCCACCACCGTAGCTGCACTTATATAGGGCGAAGCAAACCAATCAAGCCGCTTTCCGTACTCAAATACAAAGTTAAAAAGCACCAATACCAGCGTCCAAAGCAACAACCCCATCCAATCTATTTGGTACAGGGGTATCTTCTTCATCATCCGTATAGGGCGCATCAGGGCGTACAGCGTAATCATCAACAGCAAATGAGCCCCCACAATACACACGTGCATATACTCCCAACTGTACAGATAACTAATCTCTGCCGTGAGCAATCCTGATAGCTGTATCGAGCCTAACACCACCAAATACACCACCGAGAAGAACACCGTGAAGTCCCTCACTGGCGTAATCACCAGCTGTATCGACGAGAATGCCTCAAACGTGCCAATCATACGGAAAGCACCTACTATAAGCGAGGTAACCAAAAGCACCAGCACATTGCCCGAGTACATACATATCACGTTGCCCACAACCACTACTGCCGAAGCCGTTAGCAAAATCGTACGCGAGTAAAACCTGAATTTTATCCGAAACAACAGCGGGAAAATCAGCGTCATACCTATGAACGAAGCCATACTTATCAGCTTCACATCCTCTGTCGTCAGCGCTTTATCCCCCACCACTTCATTGAGGTTTGTCAGATAAATACTATTGCTAAACTGAAACAAAATGACCGTAAAGAGCAGTAACCAAAAACGCAAGCGGTCGGGCACCCACTCCTTGAACGCCATTATCCTATATTTTCCTTGTGGAATCATCGTATCTTTCCTATTTTACATTCACTTCTGCGCTCATCCCAGCCTTGAGTTTGGCCAAATCCTCTGCCTTGTTATCCCCCGTAAAACTGATTTTCACAGGGATGCGCTGCTCTATCTTTACAAAATTCCCAGTGGAGTTATCCGTCGGAACAAGCGAAGATGCCGAGCCCGTAGCTTGCGCCAAAGCCGTAACTTTCCCCTTGAAAACCACGTCCTCAACAGCGTCCACACGCACCTCTACGGCATCGCCTACGGCTATGTGGCGCGTCTGTTTCTCTTTGTAATTGGCAATCACCCACACCTCATTGGCATCAACCACCGTCGCAACCACCTGTCCAGGCTGTACTAACTGACCCACTTGCAGCTCCTTCCTACCCGTAATCCCATCGCAAGGTGCCGTAATCACAGTGTACGAAAGGTTCAAGCGCGCCATATCCAGCTGCGCCTGCGCCTGCTTAATATTCGCTTCCGTCTGACTAAGGCGTTTCGTCTGCTCCACACCCACCAGCGCAGTCGTCTTCATCTGCCGGCTCAACATCTCAAAGCGCGCCTTCGTAGCGTCGTACTCCACCTTCACTTGGTCATATTGCGCCTGCGTAACCGACTGTTCCGCCAGCAAATTCTCGTACCGCTTCAGGTTCGTCTCCGCATTCTTTAGCCGAACACGCACCTCCTCAAGCGTTGCTTCCGATACCGAAAGGTTATTCTGAGCCGTACTCACCGTCGTGCCCATCACCTCCTTGCCCGCCGTCGCATTGGCGAAAGCCGCCTCCGCCTGTGCTAATCGCAGAAGGTACTCGCTTGCATCGATAATAAGCAACGTGTCCCCCTTGCGCACCTGTTGATATTCATCAAAGCGGATTTCCCGAATAAAACCCTGCACCCGAGAGTTCACCGGCACAATCTGCCGCTTTACTTGCGCGTTATTAGTGAATCCACTACTGCTTACGCTCGTGAATTGCAGCACTACCCAAATAAGTCCCACTGCAATAAACAGCAGTATCAACCAGTTAAAAACTCTGAAGAACAACGTCTTCTTACCCTTTTTATTGTTATGTTCCATTGTTATTAATATGAATTTAAAAAAGAAAAATAGTATTGTTAAAGTATATATCAGATGGCGTGAACTACAAAATCATGCCCATTCTTATCGAAAAAGTATCACACATTTACCGATACCCATCGCTTTTGCGGATAGTTCCCTTTCGGAAGTTCGGAGGCATTAACCTATGTATATCCCAATTATTAACCGAACACTAACCGAACACTAACCGAACACTAACCGAACACTAACCGAACACTAACCGAACACTAACCGAACACTAACCACTCCTAACCCAATTGTCAATTGTCAATTATCAATTGTCAATTGATAGTCTGCCAATGCTCCGCTGCACTTTATAGTATTGATATAAGATGTTCAGCCGTGCATTCACCAATTGCAACTCGGCATTTAGCTGCGTATTACTCGCGTCAAGCATCTCGCTAATGAGCACTAAGTCATTCAAATAGCGGTTGTTAATAATCTTATAATTCTCGTTAGCCAATTGCACACTCTTTTCAAACACGCTCAGCTTCTCCACCGATTCCCTCAACCGCAACCATTCATCGTGAATAGCCACCTGCGCTTGCTCCTCCAAAAGGGCTTGCGCCGAAGTATGTGTCGCCAACGAAGCCCGCGCTACAGCCACCTCTTTCCCCGTCTTAAACAACGACGAAAGATTGTATTTCAGCCCCACACCCACATACCAATAGTTAAAATTCTTATCGATAGGAGGCACTTCAATAGTAATAGGCCCGTCCAAATGGTTTTGCGCCACGATAGCCACACTCGGCAACCAGCCCGCTTTAGCAATTTTCAGCTGCTGCTCATCCGCTTTTATCTGCAAGGTTGCTTGTTGCAATTCAGGGAGATAAGCCTTAGCTTCACGCCAAAGATCCTCAGCTGAAAGCGTAGGCAACACCATCTCAAGCACCTTTTTATCAGGAATAACCAATGTAGATTCCCCCAATCCAAGCGTAGTAACCAAATGATGATTCAGTATTTTCCGCTGGTTATCAATCTCGATAAGTGCCAATCGGTAATTCTGCAAGATAAGCTCATAACGCGTAATATCGTTCGAGAGCGCCATCCCCTGCTTATGTTTACCGCGCACCTCCTTGATCAGTAGCTCCGTTTGCTCGATGTTCTTCTGGTACACCTCCCTTTGGTTCAGCAATTTATACAAATTCAAATACTGACCCACCAACAAGAAACGCACATCTTGCACCCTTTTCTGATGCCCCAGTTCCGCAATTTGCACCTCCAATTCAGCCTTCTCAATGGCTTTGCTGATAGCCCCACCAGCGAACACCACCTGCTGTGCTTCGAGCGCGAAGTTATTGCCAAAGTGGGGCATAGGTGCACGCATCGCATTGCCAAAGTCCCTATCCATCAGCGTTCCGTCGCCCAAGTACGCCACCGATAATGACGCCTCTATATTCGGCAACCGTCCATTTTTAGTCGCTTCGGCGGCTTTGCGTTGTATGTCAATACCTGTCGCTGAGGTCTTCAGCACCTTGCTATTCGCATCGGCAAGGTCAAAAAGTTCTTTAAGGGATATAGTACGCTCGTTTTGCGCCCATAACCCACCTGCGCATAATAGCCCTAAAGCTACTGCGAGCCCAAATGATTTTGTCATTCTTTAGATGATAAATGTTAAATATTGAATAATGTTGTTGTATACTTTGTCAAAATCTCAAAATTTGACAAAGTGAAGAACGGATAGTCCCCCTCGGGGGTTCGGGGGGTCTTATTCCCTACCAACCTACGTGAAGGGGTATTTTGCAGTAATCTTTTATTCGAAAAAAATCGCTCTTTGAGCAGAAGATATTCATTTAATTAACCAATCTCATTGTAAGATTGCGGGCGCAAAAGTACAAATAAAAACCGAAATACCAAAAAAATACAAACTTACTTTTACAAAATTTCTAATTTCCGAATTTGCTAATTTGCTAATTTGCTAATTACTTCGTACCTTTGCCCCAACTAAATAATTATTATTACAATGAAGTTAAAAAATATCACCCTTTGGGTAGCTACTGCGTTTGTATTAGGGGCTTGTAACAATCCTCAAACTCCTGCAAAACAGGAAGATCAAACTCCTCAAAAACCACTCATTAGCTACGTCGATCCCTTTATCGGTACGGGTGGTCACGGCCATACTTACCCTGGGGCTACCACGTCTTTCGGTATGATTCAAGTGAGCCCTGTGAACGGCCTCAGCCACTGGGATTGGTGCTCAGGCTACCACTATTCCGACAGCCTGATGGTGGGCTTCGGTCACCTCTCGCTCAGCGGTACGGGCATCGGCGATTTGAACGATGTTTTGTTAATGCCTACCACCAAAGAATACGACCTGAGCGTGCTCAAGTACGGTCGCAAGGAGCAATATCCAGTGAACGCACAAGAGTTCCGCGATATGGTGCCTTACAAATCAAAGTACAGCCACAAGAATGAAAAAGCTGAACCTGGCTATTACCAAGTGTACCTCGAAGACTCTAAAGTGAACGTGGAACTCACTGCCGCTCAGCGCTATGCAGTGCACCGCTACACTTTTGAAAAAGGGGCTGAACAATCGGTAATCCTCAACTTGGGTTTTGCTATCAACTGGGATAGCCCTACCGAAACTGATATCAAGCAAGCGGGTAACGATGCCACTTTGCTCATCGGACATCGTTTTAGCACAGGCTGGGCTGAAAACCAAAAAGTATTCTTCGCTATCAAATTCTCTCGCCCTATAGTGAAATCTAATCTACAAGAAAATAAAAAAGAAATCACCTCTGCGCAATTCTTCTTTGATAATGCTCAAGAAAAGTTAGAAGTGAAGGTAGCCCTTTCGTCAGTGAGTGAAGAGAATGCCTTGGCTAATTTGGAAGTAGAGGAAGCTATAGCCTTTGACAAAACCAAATCATTAGCCCAACAGCAATGGGAAAAGACCCTCAACAGTATCACTGTAGAAACGCCCGTAGATTCCCTCAAAACGATTTTCTACACTGCCCTCTATCACGCGCAAGTGGCTCCTGTAACGTTCTCTGATAAAAACGGTCAGTTCCGCTTGCAAAACGACCAAATCGCGCAAACCGAAGGCACAGCTTATTCTACCCTTTCGTTGTGGGATACTTTCCGTTCCGAACACCCACTGCTCACGCTCTTGCAACCCAAGGTAACTGCTGATATTATCAACAGTATGTTGGTTTACTACTCAGTGCACAAGGTATTGCCTGTTTGGACACTCTATGGCAATGAAACGAATACGATGACGGGCTATCACTCGGTAGCGGTGATCGCCGAGGCTTACCTCAAAGGCATACGTGGCTTTGATGCCGAAAAGGCTTACGAAGCGATGAAAAACACGATGATGCAGGACGATCGCGGACTCGCAGCTTACAAGAAATACGGCTATATCCCTCACAATGTGAAAGTAGACGAATCGGTAACCATTACCTTTGAATATGCTTATGACGACTGGTGTGTGGCGCAAATGGCGAAAGCTTTAGGCAAAACCGAAGATGCTGAATACTTTACCAAACGCTCTGAAGCCTATACGTATTTATTTGATAAAGAAACAGGCTTTATGCGTGGCAAAAGCACCGACGGCAAATGGCGCACTCCTTTTGACCCCAAACGCTCCGACCACCGCGAAAACACCGATTATACCGAAGGCAACGCTTGGCAACACAGTTGGTTTGTACCTCACAATGTACGCGGACTCATCAATCTATTTGGCGGCAACGAGCCTTTTATCGCTCACTTAGAAAAACTCTTTACTGAAAGCTCCGAAATCACTGGTGATAATTCTTCTCCTGATATTTCAGGACTTATAGGTCAATACGCTCACGGCAACGAGCCCAGCCACCACATTGCTTATATGTTCAACGAGGCTGGCCAACCTAAGAAAACCCAATATTGGGTAGACCGTATTTTACAAACTCAGTACAACACTACCCCTAATGGCTTGAGTGGCAATGAGGACTGCGGACAAATGTCGGCTTGGTATATCTGGAGTGCAATGGGCTTGTACCCTATGAATCCTGCTTCCACCCAGTACGAGTTCGGTCGTCCGCTCTTTGATAAAGTAACCATCCACTTGCCTAACGGAAAAACCTTTACCATTATTGCTAAGAACGTCTCTAAGGACAACAAGTATATCCAATCGGTTAAACTCAATGGTAAGGCGTATAACCAATGGCATATCTCACACCAAGAGTTACTCAATGGCGGTGAATTAGTATTTGAAATGACGAATAAATAAATGAAAAAAAACATCTTAATTACAGGAGGAGCTGGATTTATCGGCTCTCACGTCGTGAGGCTATTCGTAAACAAATACCCTCACTATCACATTTTTAACTTGGACAAACTCACTTACGCAGGTAACTTGCAAAATGTTGCCGATGTTGCTGATGCTCCTAACTATACCTTTATTCAAGCGGATATCTGTGACTACGAGCGTATGAAAGCTATCTTCGCTGAACACCACATCGATGGGGTAATCCACCTCGCTGCCGAAAGCCACGTCGATAGAAGTATCGAAGATCCTTTTATCTTTGCTAAAACCAATGTAATGGGTACCCTTAGCCTCTTGCAAGCAGCGCGCGAGGCGTGGAAAGATAATATGGAGGGCAAACGCTTTTACCACGTCTCTACCGATGAGGTATATGGAGCTTTGGAAATGGACGATACACTCTTTACTGAGGAAACTCCTTACGACCCTCAGTCGCCCTACTCGGCTTCTAAAGCCTCGTCCGACCATTTTGTACGCGCTTACCACAACACCTACAAACTGCCTGTGGTAATTTCCAATTGCTCAAACAACTACGGCTCTCACCAATACCCTGAAAAATTGATACCGGTGTGTATCTATAATATTGTGGATAACAAACCGCTGCCTATCTATGGCAAAGGCGAAAATATCCGCGATTGGCTGTTTGTGGAAGACCACGCTCGCGCTATCGACACCATTTTCCACAAAGGAAAAGAGGGCGATACTTACAACATCGGGGGCTTTAATGAGTGGCGCAATATCGATTTGGTAAAAGTGATTATCAAGGAAGTAGACAAACAATTAGGTCGCCCTAAAGGCACTTCCGAAAAACTCATCACTTTCGTAACCGACCGTGCTGGCCACGACCTCCGTTATGCTATCGATGCTACCAAATTGAAGAACGAACTCGGTTGGGAACCTTCACTGCAGTTTGAAGAAGGTATCGCAAAAACCGTAAAATGGTACTTATCAATTAACAATTAATAATTGACAATTAACAAAAAAACAGAGGCTACTTATTGTAAGTAACCTCTGTTTTTTATTCTATAAATTGACAAATTAACAAATTGACAAATTAACAAATTGACAAATTTGCTAATTACCTCCTGCATACCACTTGGTTCATATATTTGAGATTGACAATGCTGTATTCGCCAAGTTTATTGGTCTTTTCTAATTGTTTGTAAAAGGCTTTGAGATTGGCTTTCTTGAGTGCTTCGTCTTCAAATTTGCCAAATACGACTTTAAAGTGTGGCACGCGCATCAAAAACTCGTATTCTCCATTGGGCTTTACCCATACTTCAGTGATGTTTTCGGCCAACCATTGGTCGTTTTGAATGAAGGTCATTAAGGCGTAGGAGGTTTGCCAATGGCGTTCGGTGTCACCTCTGAGGATAGGCACCCGCGCCGAATAAGAACTCGAGAGGGGCATTTTCTTCCCTTGGGAATCCATATAGTACACCCCCGCCCCGTCGTATACGCGCGCAATAGGTTCACGTTGCTTGATTTTCGCGTTCAGCGTACCATCAATAGTGCAAAACACTTCTGATTTTTCTATCATCACATTGTTGTCCAATAGCTTTTCTATCTCACTCAGGCGCAACAGTCCCATAGGCTGTTGTGCTTGTGGGTCTTTGAAAATCGTGCGACGTATAGCTTCATCGGTAACGTACATATTCTCATCCTGATGATCTACCACTACCTCCTTGACCACGCGCATCTTGTTCCGCCCCGAAGCAAACAATTGTATGCAAAAAGGCAGAAACAAAATTATTAATATTTTAAGTATCTTCTTTATCATAATCATTGACAAATTGGCAAATTAGCAAATTGACTAATTAACGTCGTAGCCAAAACGGCGCAATTGTCGGGCATTGCTACGCCAGTCTTTATTTACTTTTACGAAAAGTTCTAAGTGTATTTGTTTGCCAAAAAACTTCTCTAAATCAGTGCGGGCTTCAGTGCCTACACGCTTGAGGGCTTCCCCTTTATGCCCTATGATAATCCCCTTCTGACTCTCGCGCTCTACCATTATCACCGAGCGAATATGAATGATTTTCTCGCTATCGGCAAAACTTTCGGTCTCTACTTCTACTGAATAGGGGATTTCCTTCTTGTAGTGCAATAGTATTTTCTCGCGGATAATCTCATTCACGAAAAAGCGTTCAGGCTTGTCGGTGAGCTGGTCTTTAGGGAAAAAGGCAGGCGACTCAGGTAGGAGTTCTACAATGCGGTTGAACACTACTTCGGTATTGAAATTGTGCAAGGCTGAAATAGGAAAGATCTCAGCGCGTGGCACTTTCTCTTTCCAATAGGCTACTTGTTCCTCCAATACGCTCTGCTCACTGGTGTCCACTTTGTTGATGAGCAATAGCACAGGCACGTTCAGCTTGTTGATGCGGTTAAAGAACGCTTCGTCTTTGAGTTCTTTTTCGCCTATTTCCACCATATAGATGAGAATATCAGCATCTTCAAAAGCACTCTTTACAAAGTCCATCATCGAGGCTTGCAGGGCGTACAAGGGTTTGATAATTCCAGGAGTGTCCGAGAAGACAATCTGAAAATCATCCCCACTCACAATCCCAAAAATACGGTGACGGGTAGTCTGCGCTTTAGAGGTGATAATAGAGAGTTTTTCGCCTACAAAGGCGTTCATTAAAGTTGATTTCCCTACATTAGGGTTTCCGATGATATTTACAAATCCAGCTTTGTGCATTTTTTTAGGTTTTAGGTGATAGGCCATAGGCCACAGGGGTTGAGATTCAAGGTAGACTTCTAAGGCCTATGGCCTGATACCTTGGATCATTCCTTTTCCCCAGTGGGGGTGATTAGGGGTTTTAGGGGTAAAATGTTCATATTTTTCTAAGGCTTTTTGAATCATTGGTTGGGCTTTGTCGGCACCACCGCCAAAGATTTTAGGGGTGTTGTAAATCCCTACCGCACGAATGGCGTAAGGTCGTGGGTTTTCGGCGTTTGCCTTGATGGCTTTTTCAGAGTGCTCCCTGCTGAGTTTGCCGTATTTAGCCCCGCGAAACATCGGGTTTACCTTCACTTTGGCACTGTAGTAATAGGCGTAGAGCGCATTGATTTCCGATATATCGGCATCGGGTTGTTTTTCGGCTATCTTGAGGTATTTCTCGGCTTTCTCACAATAACTATCAATGGTATTGCCTGATGACAAATCCGCAAGACGGATATTTACATAAGCCGCGTAATAGTTGGCGAGCCAATCGGTAGGTGCTGTTGTAGCGAGGTGTTCAAAATCCTTCGCCAAAGGCTGTAACTCCTTCACAGTATAGCTTTTGTCGAGCTGCTTTACCTTTTCAGTAAGCGCAGTCTCCACATCTTGAGCCATAGCCATACTGCCTAATAGCAGTAATAATATAGTAATGTATTTAGTCATAGTTTACATCGCATTTGTTAATTGTCAATTGTCAATTGATTTATCTTCTTCCTTTTGGTTTTTTAGCAGGTACTGATGGGGTAGGAGAGGAGGCTTCGGTTTTGGCGGTTGCCTCTTCTTTCTTCTTCTCTTTTTTGTAAAGAGGAATCAGATAGCTAAGGGTGTAGTTGAAATTAATCCCCCAACGGCTGTCCTCGTGTACGCGACCAAAAGCGGGAATGTAGTAGTTAGGAAAACCGCTGTTGCCCGTTTGTACTGCCAAGAGTCCCACGCGCACGCTCGCCCCTGCATAGAGGTTGCGCAGGAGCTCCGCTTTGATGCCCACCACCAACTCCAACCAATGAGCCGTACGACCGTCGTATTTCTTGAGAAATGAGGGGTCAGAGCCCAAAATATTCTCATTCCAATACTGGTTGTTTTTATGGATAGTGTAGGCTGTGAGGTCTTGTGAGAAGAGTGAAATGCCGTAGCGCGCCCCCACGTATATCATATTTTCCATTCCGTACCAGTTGCCATAAGTGTTGTAGTCAAAACCCGCGCGCAAAAACTGACCTTCGGTGGTATAGGTATAGAAATCCTCCTCTTTTGTGCGTTTCTCGTGACCGAGTTCAGCAGCGAGGTAGTAATTGTAGCTCAAGCGGTAATCGCCTACGAGTTCTAATCCGTAGTAATCCTTGTCAAAGAAAGGGTGTACGAGCTTACTCAGGTCGGCACCCACGCGCAAGCCATACCGCTGTTTGTACACGGGAGCTTCCTGCTTTTCGGGCAAGGCAATAGTAGTTTGCGTAGTCGTTCGGGTAGCTGTTTGTGCCCTGAGGCCTACAGCACACAGCATACTAATGATACAAATGGATATGAGCTCTTTTTTCATTATCAACGGTAGTGTTCTTGAGGTTTAAGCCTTTCAGCCACGAAGTGTTAGCGTCCTGAATGGTAGCTGAGAGGGTGTTGTAAGTAATTTTGATGCCACAAGCTTTGCTCACAAACGATTGTTCAGAATTGTAAGTGAGGGTGAGGGTAGCCGTGCTGGTGGTCGTGCCAGATACTACTGTTTGGAACAGATAGGTAGTAGGCGACTCCAATTTCAGCGGTAAAGCCAATGAATCCAAGGTGCTGTTGCTCACGAGTGGCGTAGTGTTGCCCTCGCCGTAGACCGTAAGGTTGGCCACGCTGAAGGGCGTACGAGTGTTGTTCTGATTGTAAAAACGCACCACCAAGCGCGGTGTGTTCACACTGTGATCACATAGGTCGTCCGACTCGCAACCTACAGCGCCTAATAGGGTGATAAGTAATAATATAGGTAAAATCTTTTTCATTTTTCTGTAAAGTTGGGGCAAAGGTACGGGATAATTAGCAAATTAGCAAATTTGTGAATTATCAAATAAGACAATGCATAAAATTTTATTTTTAAGAAGAACATCTAAAAGTGTTGAAATTTTAATGAAATTGGTTATAAAATTAGAAGAAAATTAGTGGCTTTGTTGTTGGATTTCACGGATTATACTATAAACACAATTCTAAATCAGTAATTTGTTGTATTGAACTGACATTAATTAGCAGAAAGATATTTTCTCTAATCTTCATCGAATAAAGAGCGGTACGAGGTCGTAGTACGATAGACAGTACGAGCCACACGAGCAAGTAATAAAGTATAAGTAAAGTATAAGTGAGTGATGAGTGGCTCATCAGCGAACAAAAGACGAA
>NZ_BPUU01000001.1:0-36983 GCF_054772415.1 Capnocytophaga sp. HP1101 | reverse complement strand
AAAAGACGAATAAAAGACGAATAAAAGACGAATAAAAGATTAAGGAATGATGAAGATGGCTTAAACCTAAGAAGAGACTTTTATGGGGCAAAAGTAACTATTTGAGGGCTAACGACTGGCAAGTAGCGCCTAATTTACTTATCTGTTAATTTGCTAATTTGATAATTTCTTTCTATCTTTGTCGTTTATTAATGGCTGAATACTATACTATTTACTTAATGTTGATTTTGAAAAAGTTACGGATATTCAAAAGCACGTCTTGGAAGATGACAGTGTGAGCACTTACCGCTTAGGTAGTGCAGACCTGCGAGCCTATCACTTTATGAAAGGTAAATTACAGATATTGAAATAATTACGAATGGTGTTCGTGTCTATTAATACTTAATGTCTGACTTCATCTAAATCCTGAAAATGCAGTACATAAATAGCATCATACATTCGAGACTTGTGAACGCCACCATTGATAAAGTAATCAAAGTCAATGATTATAATAAATTGTTAGGATTTGTCGTACTAATCATTGCACTTTATATTGCTTTTGTAGTGCTCATCCTTGCCATAGTAGTGGGATTGCCAATTCTCGGGTTAGTGAAGTTGTTTAAGAAATAAAAAAGCATACGACGTACACAAAAAATTACTACATTTGTCCCGTAAATCTTAATTAAATTAAAAACCAATTAGTAAGCATTATAAAGCATTTCAGATTATGGCAAATCTAAAAGTTGAAAAAGGAGATAAAGAAAAGTCATACAAAGTATACATTACAGATAGTACAGAAAAATTAGTAGCGACTATTTCTCCTAATAATATACAAGATGAATTGATAGAAGAAGGGCATAAAGATATTTTTTATAATTCAGCAACTAATGAAACAACTATAAAATGAAAAAGAAATCTCAGTTATATTTTAGTATTTGGTGTTTATTATCAGTTATTTTTGCCCCAATAATAGTAGGAACATATTTTTTTTATCAGGATTTTTATAACATAAATGCTATAGAAGTCATATGTGGAACTATTTTTTTTACTGCTTATGTACTATTTCCTTTATTTCTTATGTATCAAATTATTATACAATTAAAGGATAAGGGGAAAAGAAAAGAGTTTACAATTTCTATAATAGCTTTTGTACTTATGCTCATCAGTATTTTATTCTATATAGGTTTTTATTGTCTAATAGATATGGCTACTTCTAATACTTATAAAAGTGGATAAGAAATTTAATATTAATTTTGATAGTCTAAAGGAATAATCTGAGTTGATTCAAATCGAATACAAGTAAGCTACCTATTGACTTATCTTGACAGCAAGGCGTAGCAACGATTGCTACTTGTGATTACGAAGATTTACTTATTAGAATATGATAGACAAAAAACAACTTATCAAAGAGATTGAAGAGGCTTTTGCAGGGGTAACTCTTGATAAGGGGATAGGACTCAGTGAAGCCAATGCGATTGACGATTATGCTTCGGCAGAAGAAATAATGCGTTGCAAAGTGCAAGATGAACGGCTTAACTGGCAAAAAATACCTGTTGAAGACCTAAACAAAATATACTCAGCTACGCCAGCTCGCTGACTTTGCCCCTACAAAATATACTTCCAAAAGGACTGAAATTTAGAAATTCAACTTAGCCAAAGAGCGTAGCACGGCAGGCAATAAAAAAAGCCCGAAGCGGGGTGCTTCGGGCTCGTCTATATATTGTACTATTATTCTAATCAAGCGGATACGCCACGAAGCGTTACCTTTGCAAAAGGTAATACGGTTGCGATATGTAACTTGATATAGGTCATTTCTTCGTGTGTATTTTTTTATTTAGTTAAACGATAAATCTTAAAATCGGGGGCAAAGGTACAACTATTTTTTGAATATGCAAGAAATAGGGTGTTACTTTGCTTAGATAAATTCGTCTTCTTCTTTATTGGCTACCAGGCGGAAGCCTTCGCCGTGAATATTTAGGATTTCTACCTTATCGTCCTTTTTTAAGAGCTTACGCAGTTTTGCGATATATACGTCCATACTGCGAGAGGTGAAATAGTTGTCGTCTTTCCATATTTTGGAAAGGGCTAACTCACGCGACATAAAATCATCGGTATGTAGAGCGAGCAGGCGCAAAAGTTCGTTTTCTTTAGGAGAGAGTTTCACGGGTTCTTCGTCTTTGTATTTAAGAATACGCAATTTGGTGTTGAGGAAGAACTTTCCTATTTCGAATTCAAACTTATTGTCGTCTACCATTGTTTCGATGTTTTTACGTTGCAATATTGAACGTATTTTCATCAACAAGATTTCGGAGTCAAAGGGTTTGTTTAGGTAGTCATCGGCTCCTGAGCGATAGCCTTTTATCACGTCTTCACGCATTGTACGAGCTGTAAGAAAGATAATAGGTATTTTCTCATCTTTCTCACGAATTTCTCTTGCTAAGGTAAATCCGTCTTTATAAGGCATCATCACGTCTAAGATACACATATCATATGTTTCTTTCTTAAACTTTTCGAAGCCTTCCATACCGTTTTTGGCCAAAGTAACATCAAAGCCACTCATTACTAAATAGTCCTTTAGAACAGTGCCAAAGTTAGGGTCATCTTCTACTAAGAGAATGTGTTTATTATCTGTAGAAGCATTTGAACTGTAATAGTTTCCGTCTGTATTCATCTTTTTATTGTTTTAGGCAATTATGAATTGAATTGTTAAGTACTCAGATTATATTACTGGCAATTTGATAAAAAAGGTACTACCTTTTCCTTTTTCGCTTTCTACATTGATGCTTCCTTGATGGTATTCTACAATACTTTTCACGTAAGCAAGCCCTAACCCGTGTCCTTTTACGTTGTGTAAATCGCCAGTATGTTCTCTATAAAACTTGGTAAATACGTGTTTCATAGCCTGCCTGCTCATTCCTTGCCCTCTGTCTTTTACACGTATTAGTATTTTATTCTTTATATTTTCAGTATAAATGTCTATTTCGGGGGCATTAGGTGAGTATTTGATAGCATTTTCAATCACATTCACAAATACATTAGTAAGGTGTGATTTGTTTGCTGATACATCGCCGTTTTCTGCCAAAAAGTGAGTGCGCAATACGCCTCCACGTTCGTCGAGCATTACTTGTAGGTGCCCTATGGCATTGCTTATAAGTTCGTGCACGTCCAAGGGTTCTCTCTCTAAATGCAAGTTTCCTTTTTCGAGACGTGATATTTGCAAAATGTTTTCTACCTGAGCCAGCATTCGCTTGTTTTCCTGTTTGAGTATTTTTACATATCCTTTTATTTTCTCAGGGTCGTGCAGGGCAACAGGTGTTTTGAGACTGTCGAGCACTAAGTTCATAGTGGCAATAGGTGTTTTGAACTCGTGCGTCATATTATTGATGAAATCAGTTTTGATTTCGGAAATGCGACGCTGAGTGATGAGCTGGTGGAAGGTAACCACAAACACACCTATAACTATTAGTAAAAATACTACTGATAGGGTTGCTACCCCTATTACTGATGATAGTACATAGCGCTCGCGCTGAGGGAATACTACTGCTAATTCATATACTGAATCATCGGAGCTATTGCCTCCAAAAAGCAAGGTGCGGTATTCCTTAGTTTCATTAGGGTCAAAGTACTTAGAGTGTATCTTCGATAAGATATTGCGGTTATACACGGCAAACTCGAAAGGTAAATTCAAGCCTCTTTTTTTGAGTTTCTGCTCTAAGAGTGTGTTTATTTGGCTTACGGACACTCGTTCGCTAATGGTTTGTTGCCTTATGATACTCTTAAAAGATTCTTCTATCATTAAGCGTTCAATCTCGGGTAATTCACTTAGCTTTTCGTAGGCTTTTATGATAGGCAACTGTTTGTTATCTATATTATTACCTCTGTTGATATGCTGAAAACTTTCTCTGTTTGTATAGTTCTTTAAGGTAAAAGAATCGGAGAGTTTCAAATCATCGATGAGTACTGGGTTGCGCAAATTTGATGCTAAGGTGTAATCTTCCTCTAAAATGCCGTGTTTATATATGAACGTTTCTTTGCTAACTTTATTTTCTTGTACATAAATAAACTCTCGCAAGTGACTGTCTTTGAGTTTCAAGGTACTATCATTTTCTCGCAAATAGATAATTTGTGCTACGTATTTATCGACTTCGTCTTGCTCTATTTGTTTGGCTACTGTGTTGAGAACCTGTTGAATAGAATAAGTGAAAGCCTCTTCTTTATCATCAATAGCTGATTTAATCCAATATCCTTGTATGGCAACAATCCCTACAAGAGAAAGGCTTATGAGCACTACTGCGAGTATGTATAATCGCTTATTCATCGGGCAAAGTTAAAACAATTATTTCATATAAAAAAACAATTTCTCTTAAAAATTTAACAAAAGATTAAGGAGTGTCCTTTTTTTGAAGGGGTAAAAAAGGAGTGGAAATTCTCTCTGAACCCTTATTTTTAAAGGGAAAGAGAGAATGAGGAATAAAGCTAATAACACCTAAAATATTAATAATGTTCAAACTACTAAAAACACAAAAAATGCCAATAATACTGATAATACCAATAATACCGATAATGCCAATAATGCCAATAATGCCAATAATACCGATAATCAACTTTGGTAAAGGTTGTAGCACGGTGCGAGCTACACGGACAGGGGGAGAATTAGAAAATTTGGAAATTTGGAGATTAGACTTTTCGGACGAGTCGGACGGGAGGGTGGATAACTCAGACAGGTAGTGAAGTTTTTAGAATCATCGAAGGAAAATGAAAAATATAGAAAGGTGTTTGAGCAGTATTTTGATGATAAAAGGTTATTGGGAGGGTACGGTTAGCTTATACAAAGCTTATAGGAAGCTTATACGAATCTTGGACGATTGTTATACAAAGGGTATATAAGTAATTGATTCATACTGTAATACAATAATGCCAATAATGCCAAAAATAGGGTTTCGATACGAAAGAAAAGAAATCCTCACCCCAGCCCTCTCCCAAGGAGAGGAAGAGAATTGCGACGGGCGAGGAACGAATGATGAGGGCGAATGACGAAGAAAACATCCCCCTAACCCCCTCCAAAGGGGGAATTGTAGCGACGGAAAAGTGAAGATAAGATGAAGGTAAGTTGAAAATAGAGAGGTTGAGAAAGAGGGAATTGCTTGCTGGGAAGTGGAATTTTTGGGAGGATATGATGTGTATATGATAAAAAAGTGAGATAAAAAGTTTGTATATAAAAATAAAGTTGTATCTTTGCACCTTGAAAAATGAACAATTGATTACTAAACTTGTAGAGAATGAGAAAGTTAAAAGAATACGATATTTCTTTTGCGGGCTTAAAACAGGGGAAACATCAATTTGTTTATGAGATTGACAAAGCCTTTTTACAACTGTTTAATTTTGACGAGGTGAATGATATTCATCAGCAAGTAATGGTTGATTTGGACAAAAAGAGCAACTTGTTGGAATTGCATTTTCACAATACAGGCACTGTGAATGTGAATTGTGATGTATCTAATGAGCCTTTTGATTTGGCAGTAGAAGGTTCACTTTTTTTGGTGGTGAAGTTTGGTGAAGAATACAATGATGACGATGAAGAAATTTTGATACTTCCTCACGGAGAACACCAGCTGAATGTGGCACAATATATATATGAGCTTATTGTGTTGTCAATCCCTGCTAAGCGTGTACACCCTGATGTTTTGAATGGGACAATGCACTCGGTAGTATTAGATAAGTTGGAAGCTCTTGCCCCAAGAGAGCACGACAGCGCGGTGACTATAGACCCGCGTTGGGAGAGTTTAAAGAATTTAATAACAGATAACTAATATAAAGAATTAAGTAATGGCACATCCTAAGAGACGACAATCAAAAACGAGAAGAGATAAAAGAAGAACTCACGACGTAGCGGTAGTTCCTCAAATAGCAAAAGATCCGACAACTGGTGAAAACCACTTGTATCACCGCGCACACTGGCACGAAGGTAAATTATACTACCGTGGACAGGTGCTTGTGGATAGTACAGAAGAAGCGAAATAGCTTTGCTTCATAGTTGTTTTTAAAAAGCAAAAAAGAGAACAATATCAATATTGTTCTCTTTTTTTGTTATTGATGAATATAGACCTCCCCCTATTCACATACTCCGCTCTCGCGGACACCTCGAAGAGGGGGAATGTAGTGATACAAAAAACTTTGCCAAAGGTTGCAGCGCGACAAGCAGTCGTAGCACGACAAGCAGTTAAAACTTTGGCAAAGTAAAAGGTGATTGTACTGTGAATTAGCTTTCGGTGTTCTCTTCTTGAGGGTCTTCTTCTAAGAATCCTTTGGCTAATAGGAGGTTATACCATTGGATAATTTTCTTTATATCACTGGCATATACACGGTCGCGGTCGTAATCAGGGAGCACTTGTGAAAAGTAATCTTCGAGTGTTGCTCCGTCGGATTTTGGAGAGATGCGGGCTTCTTTTCCCTTCTCTAAGTTCTTCATATTGGTAAAAACTTCGGTGAGAGGAACTTCTTTCTCTAAGGTATAGATAGCGATTTCGGATAATAGGCTCACGTTGTTGCGAATGCCTACCGATATGCGCTTGTCATCGGCTAAAGAAGTGGCTAAGAAACCAGAACGGGTTTGAGTTTCTAAATGGTATAAACCGGGTTTGCCAGAAATGGCTAATACTTTTGTTAGATTCATTGTATTTAGTTAAGAGTTATGAGTTAAAAAGTTATGAGTGTATTATGTTAAGAACCTTCCCCTATTCACATACTCTGCTCTCGCAGTGCACATACCCAGCTGTGAGCCCTCGCTGGCTATCTCCAAAGGGGGGATTAGTGACGGTCAATAATTGTATAAGTATTAAAAATCTATTAAAACCTCCCTCTATTCACTTATTCCGCTCTCGCGGACAACCTCCAAAGGGGGAAAGTAGTGACGGTAGTATATTATCGTTTGTTTTTGACATCGAAAAACTTCATACGGTAGTCTACTTTCACTTTTCCTTTACTGATGTTAGTGAGCTTACTTTTGATAAGTTGGCGTTTGAAAGAGGAGAGTTTATCGGTAAATAGAATGCCTTCGATATGGTCGTATTCGTGCTGAATGATGCGAGCCGCAAGTCCACCAATGGTAAGTTTTTGCTTGTTAAAGTCCTCATCGAAGTATTCAATAGTGATTTGCTTGTGCCGGTTCACGTCTTCTCGTACGCCGGGTATACTGAGGCAACCTTCGTTGAAGTTCCAAATATCGCCTGTCTCTTCTACTATTTTAGCATTGATAAAAGTTTTTTTGAAGCCCTTTAAGAACGTTTGTTCTTCTTCTGTTAGGTCGTCATCATCGGCAAAAGGGGCAGCATCAACCACAAACAGGCGGATGGAGAGTCCTACCTGAGGAGCGGCAAGTCCTACGCCATAAGCGGCATTCATAGTATCGTACATATTAGCAATCAAGGCTTTAAGATTAGGGTAATCGGGGGTAATATCGTCAGCTACCTTTTTGAGCACGGGATCGCCATAAGCAATAATAGGTAAAACCATTGTGTTTTAATTTGTTTATCGGGCGCAAAGGTAAGAATAATTTGGAAATTAGCAAGTGACGAAATAAGGAAAATTTGTTGTATCTTTGCACCAGAAAGAAAACCTACACAGTTATACCGTGTAGTGTTTTTCCTTTTTTGAGGGAGAGAACGGAGAAAAAACTCTTAATAAAATGCCTTTTTATTTAACAGAATACAAAATTCACAGCAGTGGCGTATAGGAGGTGTTATATATTGACTTACAATGTATTTGATGTGTAAAAAAGTAATTTAGTTTGTGTAGTGAGGTGTTAAATAACGTTAAATATTTGTGTAGAGTATATTATATAAAATAAATATATTACTTTTGCGTTTGAAGAGAGAGGTGTAACTATTATACAAAGTAGGGAGATTACACCTTTATATATTATAGGATTTCAAGCAACGATATTAATAATTTCACTATTGCTATAGGGCAGTAGCATAAATACAAACATAACTTCGATATGAAAAAGTTATTACTATTACAATGTTTCTTTTGGGCAACCCTCTCAGTTGCCTTTGGGCAGAATTACGTAAACTTTGGTGTTCGCTATCAAGGTACCGTAAGAGGGGATATGATTGTGGTTGGGAATACAATTCTCAGTCCTCAAGCTAACCCTAATAATGACTATACGGGTACACACGGTGATAATTCACGCATTGAGATGAAGTATATCAATGTGGTGCCTGAGTCGGGGGTGTTTAACTCTAGCTCAGCAACTGTGCTTGACCCTAATCCTGCATCTACTTGTAAAAAGGTGGTGAGGGCGTATCTCTATTGGGCAGCTGCTTATACCCAAGAACGACTCAATAACCAAACGAATCCTCGCTTAGAGAGAAGTAAGTTTGCGAACGTAAAATTTAAAGTAGGTTCGGGAGCTTATAATGATTTGGTAGGGGAACGTGTGTATGACGGTTATGATATAGTGAGTTCTAATAATAATGATAATTCTAATGCACAACGTGCCTATGTATACCGTGCTGAGGTGACCAATTATCTCAATGGTATTATTGCTAATACCTATACTGTAGGGAATATACAAGCACCCAAAGGTAATGAAAAAACAGGGGTAGGTTATGCCGCTGGTTGGACGCTTGTAATAGTATATGAGGACTTGACTCGTGAAGCCCGTAATATAACTGTGTTTGACGGTTTTTCAGTAGTGAATAAATATAATAATCCTACTATTGACATTTCAGGGTTTAAAACGGTACCTACCGGACCTGTAAAAGCTAAGATAGGCTTTGCTGCTTTGGAAGGTGAGTTAGGAATTGAAGGAGACCAGCTTAGAATGAGGAGAAAAGATGGTGTTTACGAAGCTCTTACAGCACCTGATCGTCCTGATTATAACTTCTTTAACAGTACTATCACTAATGAAAACGGTATTAATCCTAATCGTAAACCTGCTTCAACCAACTTATTAGGGTTTGATGCGGGGATTTTTGAGTTAGCTAACAGTGGTAAAACTTTTTTAACTAACAACGATACTTCTACCTCTTTTAGACCGTTTTCGAACCAAGATGCTTACTATCCTTTTATGTTTGCTTTTAACGTGGAAGTGATAGCACCTCATATTGTAATGGAAAAACGCGTGCTCAGCAGTGCAGGTGCCGATATTACAGGGCAAAATGTGCAAATGGGTCAGTCGTTACGTTATAAAATACGTTTCCAAAATATAGGGAATGACGATGCAAAGGACGTAGAAATTACTGATATACTTCCCGTAAACTTACAAGATTTTGACGCTACAAATGCGAATATTTCAGTACCTTCGGGGGTAACATATACTTATGTAGCAACGTCTCGTAGACTTACTTTTAAAATTCCTGCTAACTTAGTGAAAAAAGGAAGTGCTGTACAAGAGCTTTCTTTTGGTATAAAAGTAGTAAATGACTGTAACAAATGGCGTGATGCTTGCTCTAACGTAGTGCAGAACAGAGCTTCGGCAAGCTATAAAGGAGTGTCAGACCCAACGGGTACAACCCTAACAGCGGGCAGTTTCAATACTGAGTTTTCTGCTTGTAACGGTGGGGTAGAGGGACCTTCTAACTTTATTGTAAACCTTGATTTTACTAACTGTATGTTTAAAGCCACCACGGTATTGTGCGAGCGCACTGTTACCTTAGAGGCTGGAGCTAACTTCGACTCTTACAAATGGGAAAAAGTAGGCGGAGGAACCATAGGAGGTAACTCACGCACTTTAGTAGTTAGTGAACCAGGTGTTTACAAAGTGACTAAAACCAAAGCCGGCTGTGCTACTATGTACGAAGAGCACACTGTGAACCCTAATGCCTATGCCAATGCGGTACACCCTATTAAAGATTTACTTTCACAAGGAAAGCTGAACGGGGAAGTGTACATCTGTGCTGATACAGGGGGTACTGAGTATCCACAAGTGTATTTGTGTGGAGGAAGCGCAACGGTGCCTGTGAGTCTTAAAATTACAGGAGCTACAGCTTACCAATGGCAAAAGATGGGGGCTTGTGGAGCTTTGCCACCAACCCTAAGCAAAGAATGTCCGCCTTCTAACGACAACTACAATTGTAATTGGACAGATGTAGGCAACAGTGGCAATATTACTTTGCGCGATGAAGGCGTTTACCGTTTGGTAGTTACTTATGGTAACTGTGTGTCACCTTATTACTATTTCCGTATTACCAAAAACAATGTAGACCCACAATTGGTAGGTCGTGATCTTATTTGTAATAAAAACGGTAGTATTACTGTGAATGGGGTGCCAGCAGGATATGAATACGGTTTGAAGAAAACAGGTTCTACTAGTTGGGTGAAAAGCTATCAAAGCAGTAATGTATTTGATATAGTAACTCCAGACAACTATACCGTGTACGTACGCCAAGTACTTACTACTACCATTACTACACAACCTTGTATTTTTGAAAAATCAATACAAATAAACAAACGAACTCCTGCGATGACTGCCAGCGTTACACCTATGGCTTGCAGCACCAGCAAGGGAGGTATACGCGTACAACTTAGTGGTAACCCTTATCCACCTTTTACTTATACTATTCGTAATAACAACGCTACAGGTGGAGTGGCTTATACTACGGTTACCAATACTACCGACTTAAATATTACTAACCAGTTTACTGCTGGTAATTACTATATAGAGGTAACGAGCCCAGATGGTTGTAAATTTACTACTAGTGTGCGTATTGATAAAGTGCCAGACCTTAAAGCTACGGCTTCGGTATTGCGACACTTGAGCTGTGGTAGTGCTATAGTGCGTGTAACTGCTGAGGGAGGAAAGACTAACAGACCTAATGGCTATGGCTATAGTAACGATGGAGGAGCTTCCTACCAAAATAACTTCGCAAATAGTTATTACGACTTTACCTTTACTACTGCAGGGGTGAAAAACTTTAAGGTGATAGACGACAACGGCTGTATTGCTGAAGCTTCGGCTACTGTAAATACCTTGCCTACACCTGCTATCACAGCCAACTATACCGTACAAAACTGTGGTGATAAAGCAAAGATAACTATTAATGAACCTACTAATGCTTCCAGCTATAACGTATTACAATACAGTATAGACGGAGTGAACTTCCAATCAGGACGAGACTTCCCGAACTTACAAACGGGAAGAAGCTATACCCCTGTATTGCGTTATGGTATTGGAGGAGCGGGTTCTTTGTGTACCCTAACAGGTACTACTATTGCTATTCCTACTTTTGTGGGGGGCAACCTTATTGCCTCAGCAGGGGTAGAAAAATTGGTAGGTTGTGGCACAGGAGTTAATGAAGATAAGGCTTTGGTACGCTTCTCGAATGTACAAGGCGGGCAAAAACCTTATGAATTTAACTTTGGCGACGGCAATTGGACAACTAAAACCCAAAAATGGTTGGCACCAGGTACCTATAATATGGCAGTACGCGATGCCATAGGTTGTACTCGTGAGAACATACGAGTAACGGTAGACCCAAGAATTCCAGAACCTACTTTTACTCCTTCACAAATTACTTATGATTGTCAAGGACGCGGTTCTATTTCTATTGGAAATAACAAAAACAACTATGAATACAAATACTATGTAGATGGTAGACCTGTGCCCGGCAACAATTTCAGCAATCTTACCCCAGGAGTACACACCATTACTATTGAATATAAAGATACCAATCCTCCTACCAAGAACGTACTTTTCTTTGAAGATTTTGGTACAGGACGCAACGGAGGTAATGAATATATCAATAAGAAATATTATCTTGAATTACAAGATGGTTCAATGCCTAAGAACGGATATGGACAACCTTGGACAGGTGGCAATCCTGAAGGACTTTCGTTAGCTGATGGTGAATACGTAGTATCACAAAGACTAAAACCTAATAATGGAGCTTGGTGGCAACCTAATGATCATACAAAATTAGCCAATGGTCGTATGTTCTTTGTAAACATTGGTAATGTATTGGGAACTGAAGGAGCAATTTTATACCAACGACCTATTAAGGATTTGATTGCAGGCAAAGAAGTGAATTTCTCGGTATACTTGATGAACTTATTAGGAGATAAAGACCCTCGTTACCCTGGTGGTGCGCCAGATTTGGCAATAGAACTTTACGCTAACCAAGCTGCGGTAGATGCACAGACTCCACTTGTTTCAGTACGTATTAATCCACGCATTAAAGGAAGTTCAGGACCTAATGACTGGACGCTATTTCAACGAGCACTGAACCCAGGTACTCACACCGAGCTTATTGCGGTGATACGTTCTTTCAGCTTGGTAACCAATGGTAACGACTTGGCAATGGACGATATCTACCTTTACCAAGAGCCAGAAGCTTGTCATTTCACTTATACTACTACAGTAACGATTGCTAACGACAAGGCTTTTGGAGCAGACCCTGCCACCGAAAAAGTTACACAACCTAAATGTAACGGTGAACAAGGTAGTTACCAAATAGGTTTGAAGAATGAGCCTTCTACCTATTACGTACAAAAAGATAACACAGGTAGTTTTGTAGCCACTACAGGTAATCCTTTCAGATGGAATAACATACCTGCAGGAGCTCACACAGTGAAGATACGTGCAGAACAAAATAATCCTAATTGTGAGGTAACACGTACATTTAATGTTAGTAACCCTACGGCACTTACACTTACTTACTCAGGTGATACTGTTTTGGGTTGTAGCCCAGCTGTAGCTACTGCCAGAGTAACTGCATCGGGAGGTACAGGAACTTATAAGTATACCTTGTATAAAGGAGCTACCGTAATTACTACCCAAGTAGCACCACAGTTTAGTATTACCAGCGTGGGAGCTTATCGTATAGAAGTAGAAGACGCTAACGGTTGTAAAAAAGATGTGAACTTTACTATTACAGCAGCCAATGCTATTACCCTTACAGGCACTACCAATCCTGCTAATAATAACTACTGTACAACAGGGGGTACGCCTGCCAAAGTGGAAGTACAAGTGAATATAGCAGGAGGAGGCAGCAATGCTCCTTATACTTTCCAACTCGATGGGGTAATCAAGGCAACCCAAAATACTAATACTTATATCTTTAATAATCTGAGTGTAGGAACTCATATTTTTACTGTAATTGATAAATATGGTTGTAAGGCTACATATAGCGTAGAAATTAAAAAACCTATTACTATTATTACTCCTGCTGCTTCAATGGTAACCAAAGATATTTCTTGTCACCCAGGGGCGGCTGCCAATGCCAAAGTAGAGATAAAAGTAAAAGATGGTTATGCACCTTATACTTTTGTAGTGAAAAAAGCAGGAAATATTGTACAAAATACTACCTCAATGGCAGGTAATACAGCTACCTATGAAACTGCCACTCCAGGCACTTATACTATTGAAATAAGTGATGCCAAAGGATGCAAGGTGAGTGCTAATGTTACCATAGCTGCCAAAACAAATCCTACGCTCAATGCAGTAGCTAGTGCTATAAGCTGTTATGGCACTAATAATGGTACTATTTCGGTAACTGTAACAGGAGGAAAACCTCCTTACACTATTTTCTTAGATGGTGTAAACAAAGGTACGGGGGCTCAAAAAGTATTTAATAACCTTCCTGCTAAAGCTAACTACATAGTAAAAGTAGTAGATGCTAATAACTGTGAGGCTACTCAAACCGTAGCCGTTACACAACCCGCTGAAGCTTTGAAAGGTTTTGCAGGAGTTTCTGAACTCATAGGTTGTGAAACCACAGGAGCTAATAAAGACAAAGCTCAAGTGCGTATCACCAACGTAACAGGTGGTACACCCCCTTACCAATATAAATTTGGAGGTAATTATCAAGGTACACCAATAGGCTATTTACCTGCAGGTACACACACTGTATATGTGAAAGATGCTAAGGGTTGTGAATTAGCTTTACAAGTTACTGTACCTCCGAGAATACCAGCTCCTACGGGAACTACTTACACTATCACAAGTTATGACTGTAATGGTAATGCTACCGTAGTATTTACAGGTACACCTACTACCTATAATTACGAATATATAATAAATGGTAGAACTCTTACAGGAGCTACAGCTACCTTTACAGGTTTGGCACCAGGTACTTATACGGTAACCATTAAATATAAAGATGCAAATCCACCAGCTTCAAGTATTTTATTAAAAGAAGATTTTGGATTTGGAGGAGACACTTGTATTTCTAATGTTTCGCCTAATTTACAATGTTGGCCTAATGCTACCACAGCAGGAGGTCCTGGTAAATATGTAGTAGGAAATAGAAATTCAGGTTTTCTAATATTTGGGAATACAAGTCCAAGCGGACCTATTTGGACAATACCGAACCCACGTTCGGGGGTAACGAATGATCGTTTCTTTATTGTAGATGTTGGAAATGTAAAAGCTCAAGACGTTTTATATTATAAAGATGTAAATGATATTGATACTACTAAAAAGGTTAAATTCGAGATGTATCTTTACAATCTATTTATGCCTGGTCGTGGAGCAACTGCACCAAATGTTGAGATACGTATTGTTTCAAAAGCTACAAATGCAACCTTAGCAAGTCAGCAATCAGGTCCATTGGCAGACCACACAAACCCTAATAACTGGATACGTTTTGCGGGTGAGTTAAATGTAACAGAATCCTCTATACGCATAGAAATACGTACCAATGCGTGGGCTAATTGGGGTTGCGACTTCTTAGTAGATGATATTTATGTATATCAAGAACCTAAGGCTTGTCCTATGGAAATTACCAAACAAGTAATTGTACCACAAGGCAAAGAATTTAGAGCCAGTGTAGTAAGCCAAACCAATGTAGCTTGTCAAGGAGGCAATACTGGTAAAGCTACCTTTAAGATAGAAAACTTGAATGGTGGTACTTATCACGTGCGGTTGAATGGAAGCCCTCACGGTTCTGGTGCAGGTTGGACAACTGATACTAATGCGACTACCTTTGAGATAACCGGCTTGACCGCACGTACACACCTTGTAGAATTTTTCCATAATGGTAATTGTAAAGCTACTCAAACAGTAACTATTACAGAACCTAATAAACTCACTCTTACGGCTACTATCACACAGCCTGCTATGTGTTCTAATAATAGTAAGGCACGTGTGACACTTACAGCAAATGGTGGAGTAGCTCCTTACACTTATGAGTATCTCATAGGAGGTACAGTGAAGGCAGGACCTCAAAGTAGTAATGTGTTTAATAGTGTAGAGACAGGAGCAGCTACTTTCAGAGTAACTGATAAAAATGGTTGTGTTACCAATTTAGGAAGCAACTTGAATATACCTACCCCACAAACCGTAAGCTTTACTCTTTCGGCTACTGATTGCTATGAAGGAGGCAATACAGGAGAGGTAACTGTGAAAATAAACACAGGTAACGGTGGTTACAAAGTGAAATTGAACAATGGTGCTGAAGTAACCTTAGGCGCAGGAGTAACTAATCATAGCTTTACAGGACTCACACAAGGAAATTATAGAGTAACCGTTACTGACCAATACGGTTGTAGCGCAGTACAAAGTATTGTAATTCGTCCTACTTTGAACACCAGCGTGAAAGTAACTAACGAAAGTTGCGTGCAAGGTAAGATAGAAGTAACAGCAACGGGTGGTGATGGTAATTATACTTATGCCTTTATGCCAGGTTCAGTAGCTACTGTTACAGCAGGTACTTTTGGAACTACCAATAGCTTCCCCGTTCCTACTATTACAGGTTCAGTACAAACCTATACCGTATTTGTGAAATCTGACCGTTGTGTGAAACGTCACGAAGTGGGTGTACGCAAAGCACCAGCAGTTGCCTTCGATACTGAAACCGTAACTCCTACCTGTCAGGGTTCAGGAACTGGTAAGATAGTAGTGAAGAACATTACCGGTGATGGTAACTTTACCGTACGTTACGGTAATGTAGGTACGCCAGTAATTGCTACTTTCACAGGTATTGCAACGAATACTTATACAATAGACAACTTGGTAGCAGGTGCTTATTCTATAACAGTAACCGACCGTTACGGTTGTAGCACAAGCAAAAATGTTACCTTGCAAGATATGCCAGCGCTTACTGCAAGTATCAGTTTAGCAAGTACAGCTACTTGTACCACAGGAAGTACGGGGGCATTACCACTTACTATTAGAATACCACAAAATGTATGGGATGCTTATACCGCAGGTGGTAACCGAATTTACTTCAGTTATGATAATGGAGCTAATTGGCACCCAATGCCAACAAATTCATTTGATTTAGCACCTATTACAGGGGTTACTGAGGCAGGTAAGACAATTAACTTGCGTTTGGCTAATCGTCCGGCATTAGGAGGAGCTAACATTTGTAGTACAAATGCTACGGCTCACGTAGTACCAAGTCCGTTAGGCGGAGTAAGTGTAACTACCGATATAGGTAAGTTTGAATTTAACTGTACAGCAGCAGGTACTCCTTACTTTACAGCAACTGTTACTATAGCCAACGGAACAGGTAAAGCTCCGTTTAAGTTTAGAGTAAATGAGGGAGCTTGGGAAACACCTACGCCTTCTACTTCAAGGACACACGTATTTACAGGATTGATAGTAGGAAGAACTTATAACTTTGAAGTAATGGATGACAATGGTTGTATTGCTAATTTCACTGGTGATATTTACAGTAATGTAGCCACTCCAGCAATGACAGTGATTGTTTCACCAAAACCAGCTTGTAACGGAGGTCAAGGTCAAGCAACCTTTAGAATAGTGAGAAGTGCTAACTATACTTCAGGTACAACAGTGGGTTCTACTATTACTTGGATATTATATGAAAAAACATCAGGAGCTGGTTTAGGAACGCCTATTACCAATGGTACTGCTATAATGCCAGCACCAGGGGGAGAAGCTACAAATATTATGCCAGCAGGTCCTTATAACTTAGCACCTAACAATACTTACTATGTAGTAGTGAGTGAAGGTTCTTGCCATTGGGGAAGCCGAGATGCTCATATCAGAGAGTTAGGCACTCTTACTGCTACTGTATCAGCAAGTACGCAAATTACTTGTGATAAGAACGGTGTGTTAGAAGTGTTGAACCCATCAGGAGGTGGCGGTACTTATACTTATAAAGTAACTGCAGTAACACCAGGGGTAACCTTTACAGTGCCAATAGAAACAGGTAACTCGAGAGTACAAATTATCAAGGATAATATTGCAACCCCTCCAATGCCTGTGAACCCAGCATTGCCATACTCATTTGCTGTGAGATTGACAATGGAAGACCAATTTGGTTGTAGTGCAGACCTTGGTACGCACACTCTTACAGTACAACCAGCACCTAAGATTAACAAGGCTACCTTAATGGGTTGTGAGAATGGTTCTATCAGCTTGACTATTGAACCACAAGCAAAAGCACCAGCAGCTTCGGGTACTTCGGCTACAGGAGCAGAGCTCAACGATTATGAGTACTCAATAGACGGTGGATTAGATTACCAAGCAAGTCCTACATTTGGCAACTTGGTAGCAGGTACTTATGACTTGCAAATCCGCGATAAAGCTACAGGCTGTATTGCAACACTTACCTATACTGTTACCGCAAACTTAGAGGCTGAAGCATCGCTTACTAAAGCCTTAGGTTGTGGTGCGACAGGTAATGCCGAAATCACAATAAAAGTAGATAGAGGAACAGGTAATTACACTTATGCTATTACAGGTCCTGCAGGTTATAGTGTACCTTCTACTGCTATCCCACAAGTAGCAGGTAAATATGAAGCTGTAGTAAACAATATTAATACAGCAGGTATTTACACCGTAACAGTAACTGATGTTAACGCCTCAGCAGGTTGCAACACCTTTACTAAAACTATCACTGTGTTGCCAGCAGAATTGCCACAGATAGAAACGGCAGTGAAATCGGTAACTTGTAGTGGTGGTAATGACGGTGAGATTTATATCACTGAGAAGAATGCAACTATAGGAACCTTTAACTATACGAATGTACCTATTGTAGGTCCGGCAGGTTCTTCACCTGTTTGGACAGCTGCAACAAGAACTTACAGTAACTTGAAAGCAGGGGTATATACCATCACAGTGGACGCTAATGGTTGTCAAGCAGTATATACAGTAACAGTAGCAGAACCTAATCCTGTAACTATTAGCAGTACACAAATTGTAACACAGCAGTTTGCTTGTACAGCGAATGGTACAGCACAGCAAGCTACGATTAGCGTACCTAATGGAGCTATTACTGGAGGAACAGCACCATATACAGTAGAATTTGTATATACAAGTCCTGCAGGTACTATCACAAGTACAGGCAATACTTTCACAGTGGGAGATATTCGCGGAGGAGTAGTAACTATCACAGCTACCGATATGAATGGTTGTGCTACTACCACTACCCAAATAATTAAACCATTTGAAGCGTTAGACCCAGAACAAGTGAGTGTAACGGTACAAGGCACACCAACTTGTAACGCTCCAATACAAGTGAGAGTGAATATAACAGCTGCACCAGGTATGCCACCACTTACACAAAGTGAGTTGCGTTACTATATGGGAGCTAACCAGCCTACTGTACCACCAAGTGCAGGAGCACCTTGGACAGCGAATAATGTGTTCTCAGTAAATCCTAACCAAACTTATACGTTCTGGATAGGTCACGCAGGTACAGATTGTGTGGTGAAAGCGTTGTACGTATCACCAGACCCTAATACGTTCCGCATTGTGAATCCACAAATTAGGAATGTTACTTGTAAAGGTAATAACGATGGTATAGCTACCTTTACATTGAGTAATACCGTAAGCTCACACAACTACGCTGTGAACTTGGTAGCATCAGGAGGGGTAACACCACCTACGGTACCAGCGGTATCAGGAGCTAATCCTACCTTTACAATTACAGGCTTAGCACCAGCTACCTACACAATGACCGTGACAAGCAGTGGTACAGGTTGCGTACAAACTTATACCTTTGATATATCAGAAGCTGATGTAGCTCTTACAGCAAGCATTAGTGTTCAGTCTATAACTTGTACGAGTGCACCAAACTATGACGACGGTCAGATAGAGATTACCAATGCCACAGGTGGTTGGGGAGGTTATCAGTACTACGTAAGTACAACGCCACCAACGCCAGCAAGTGCAGTATGGTCAGACACCAATGTGTTTACAGGCTTAACAGCAGGCACTTATCACGTAGCGATACGCGATAGAGGAGGTTGTATGGTAACCCTTAGCTCAACAGTTATACTTGCTAATCCTAATACCATTACAGGTACCTTATCTATTACAGCACAAAACTGTACACCTAACTCAGGAGAAATAACTGTACAGAATGTAACAGGAGGTGAAGGAAGCAATTATACATTCCAACTCATCAGAAATGGTGTATTGCAAGGAGATGCCCAAACAAGCACTGCATTTACAGGCTTAGGAGCTGGCACTTACCAAGTGGCAATTAGTGATACTTGGGGTTGTACAGCTACCCTTACTCAATCGGTAACCTTGTATGACCCAATTGACAGAGCAAGTATAGGAGTGGTATTTATCAAGCAAATTACTTGTGCAGGAGCTGGTACATCAGGAGCTACCTTATCAGTAACTCATCAAGGAGGTTCAAATAACTTGCGTTATACATTAACTAATAATGCAGGAGGTACTCCAGTAAGCAATAACACAGGTATATTTACAAATGTGGGTGTAGGAGTTTATAAAGTATCAATTGCTGACCTTACTACAGGTTGTGCCACTGTAACAGGTGCTGATATAGACGTAACCGATGCTATGCCAGTAAGCTTTACTTACACTACCACGGCAGTAACTTGTCACGGTGCAAGCAACGGACGCCTTGTGATTACTATACCAGGTACACAAACACAAACCGATTACCAGATAAATATTGTAGGAGCAGGAGGAGCTCTCCGCAGTGAAACGGTGAACGTAACACCTAAGGATATTGAGTTTGACGCAATGCCAGCAGGTGTATATACAGTAACGCTTACCTCTTCACGTAACTGTACCGCAACTGAGGTAATCACTATAGGTGAACCAAAAGCATTGGTAGTAAGCAGTACAGCGGTAACTACACACTTCAAGTGTGATACTGATAATAATGCACAGCAAGCTATCATTCAAGTGGTAGGTGACGGAGGAACCGGCTCATACACCTTCAACTTTGAGGTGTTTGACGGTGTAGCTTCTACAACTTCGGGTTGGATAAATAATACAGGAGTGTACAGTGTCGCCAGCAATGGTACCCACACTCAAACAGTAATAGTATATATACGCGATGCGAACGGTTGTCAAGCTGATAACAGTGCGAACCCATTAGTAATACCACCATTGAAACGTATTACAAGCATCGATGTTAATAGAACAAGCCAAATAAGCTGTAACGCTACCGAAAGCATTACCTTAACTATCAACGGAGGTAATAACAAAGGATATCGTATAGAAGTAACCTCTACGGGAGCAGGAGTGGCTATACCAAGCACACAAACGCTTACTGCAGGAGTGAATACAGCTAACATAGGCTTCGATACACCAGGTTACTATGAAATAAAAGTAATAGATCTTGAAACAGATTGTTATGCTACAGCATCACACACTGTGATAGACTTTAGTGAAATTGAAGCAACAGCAAGACAAACTAAACCAGTATCGTGTGTAGGAGGTAATGATGGTGAAATTACTCTTACTATAAAAGGTTATCAAGGAGATTACAACTATCAAGTTCTTGATGCGACTACCTTAGCTCCAATAGGAATAGCGGGTACAGTACTTGCTAACGCGGCTACTGAGAGAAGAGAGATCATCACAGGATTAGCCTCAGGAACATATGTGATAAGAGTAGTGGAAACACAATCGCCGTTCTGTACGGTAACCACTACTTCAGTAATGGTTTCAGGACCTACACAAGCTTTAACAGTGAGTCCTACTATTACAAACCGCATCACTTGTGAACCTAATGACAATAAGGGAGCCTTTAGTATAGACGTAACAGGCGGTTGGGGTAATTACCAATACCGATTGTTAGTAGGAGCTACTCCTCACGCTACTTATGGTACTTACACTACGACTACCTTATTTGAAGGATTGACTGCCAATACCTATACGGTGGAAGTATTAGATGAAGGCGGATGTACCACAGCTACTAATGTAGTAATGGCACCACCAACACCTATTTCGGCAACTATATCAGCAACTACTGTTTTGAACTGTTTCAACGATAGAACAGGGGTAATTACAGTGATGAGCCCAACAGGTGGTAGCGGTAATTACGCTTATGAATTGTGGAATGTAGGAGGTGACCAAATAGGAGGTGCACAAACCAGCACTACCTTCACTAACCTATATGCAGGTTCATATAATGTGAAGATTATAGACGGTTGGGGTTGTGATGTTACTTTGCCAGTAACTATTGACGAACCTAATGAAATGAAGGTAACCGCCTCAATTGTAAGACCGCTTACTTGCTTGCAACAAGCTACTATTTCTATCACTGCAACGGGAGGTACCCCAGGTTATACTTACTATATGGTAACCAACGGTACAACCACTACGACCCTCGCAGGAAATAGTACTCAAGCAAATGTAGGAGAATACGAGTTCTATGTGATAGACAGTCACGGTTGTCAATCGAAGTTGTCTAACAAGATAACGATAGAAGTATTACAACCATTACAATTACACGTAGATACTTCTGAGGCATATGTGAAGTGTAATGGTGATAGTACCGCTAAGATTACTTTCTCAGCTACAGGTGCTTTGGGTAACTACCAATACAAATTGTACAAAGGAGGTGTAGCACAAACAGCTACTGCTACCCAAGAAAACGCTACTGACTGGGCGTTTGGCGGATTGTTATCAGGCACTTACCAAGTGGAAGTGATTAGTGTAGATTGCGTAGAAACCAGTACAGTTATAAATATAGGAGAAGCAGGACCGCTTTCAGTAGCGACTGCAAGTACTGATATTAGCTGTAACGGTGAAGCCGATGGTACTATCTCGGTAACAGTAACAGGAGGTACAGGTAGAATACTTTACGCTATCAGTCCACGATTAGACCGATTTGTAGACAGTGGTTACTTTACTAAGTTAGCAAGAGGTAACTATATTGTAAGAGCTCAAGATGAGAATGGTTGCTATACCGATACTACCTTTGAAATCAAAGAACCTACTTTATTAGTAGCAGCATTAGATAAGAAAACTGATGAGGTATGTAAAGGAGGTAATGACGGTACAGTATCTATCACAATCAGTGGAGGAACTGCTTCTTATAGCACATCAATAGATAATGTAACTTGGACAGTAGGCAAGACCCTTTATACAGGATTAGCCTCTGGTACCTACACTATCTATGTGAAAGATGCGAGAAGCTGTACTACTGAGGTATCAGTGACAATTGAGGAAGGGGTAGACTTACAAGCTACCGCTACCGTAGAGTACAGTTGTGGTAACAATACAGTAGTGAACACAGTTGTAGCTTCGTCTAATCCAGAATATGCAGGATATGTTTCATACCGCATAGATGGAGGAGCACCACAAGCTTCAGGACGATTTGTAGTAACCCCAGGTACTCACACTGTTACTATAGCACATAACAACGGTTGTACACGTACTATAACAGTGGATGTAGAAGCTTATACAAGTCTCACAGTATCGTCTACAAAAACTGATATGAGTTGTTACGGTGTGAATGATGGTACAATTACTTATGAGACCACAGGTGGTACAGGTAGCTATACATTTACTATCACGCCACAAGCAGGCAACTTTGACGGAACTAATAAGTTTACTGACTTGCCAAGAGGACAGTATATTGTGAAGGTGAAAGACAATGTGATAGGTTGTGAAGTAGAACGTACCTTTACCATTATAGAACCTGAACAGTTGGTAGCTCACGCAAGCACCGTTACTGAAACTTGCTATGGCACTAATGACGGAGCTCTCAGCTTCCGATTCACAGGTGGACGTGCACCATATAACTATACTTTGAAAGACCCATCAGGTAATGTGATAGGAACTTCAAGCAGTGTAGCAACAGGTACAGTAGTATCAAGGACAGGAATAGCACCAGGTAGATACCAATTAGAATACGGTGACTCTGGCATCTGTTCACAAACCTTAGAAATAACAGTAGCTGCTGCACCAAGCATCAATGCTACGTTTGAAAAAGGCTTTAACTGTTCTACCGTATCTACTACTTGGACGACAGGCTACTTGATGCTAACGTTCAATAACTTGGACGGTGGGCTCACAAGAAGCAATACAAGCTATGCTATCAATAGTACTGATGTACGTGATGCGAGACCATTTGAAACGTTTGACGGCAATAGAGCTAAGACAGCTCCTATTGAACCAGGCACAAACCAATATATTACCGTGTTCTATCGCGGAGCAGGTGTAGCTTCTACTTGTCAAGAAACTCTTGCAGAGCGTTTTGACATAGAACGTTACCCAGGATTAGAATTGAAAGACAAGACTGACCCACGCGAATTGAACCTCATAAAAGTAGAAGCAAGAGGCGGTAATCCACCTTACACTTACTACTTCAACGGAAGCTATGAAAACGGAAGCAATGAGTACACTCTTAAACCTACCGACCCAACCAGTCGAATAGTGAACGGAAGAGTATACAAAGTGGTAACCGTTACCGTACAAGATGCAAATGGTTGTGAAGCTGACTTGCTCATCGAGAAAGAGTTTATGAAGTCAGTACCACCTAACTTCTTTACACCGAACGATGATGGTAGCAACGATGGCTGGGATCCTGATAGATTCCGCAGTTATCCAAACTTAACTGTAGATATCTACGACCGCTATGGACGTTATATCACAACGTTGCGTTCAGGACAAAAATGGGATGGACGTTACGACGGTAAAGAATTACCTGCGGGTGACTACTGGTACGTCTTGAAGACTCACGAAGATGGTGAAGATGCTCGTGAATATATGGGTCACTTCACATTGTATAGATAGTAAGTAATATCAATCAATAAATAAAACCCCTGCGAAGGAACTTCGCAGGGGTTTTTTATTAAAAGTATAAATCGTTTAGATTCGTTCGGCAATCCAGCGAGCGATGAAGGCTGGTTTAGGAGCATCTATTTTTTGGGCATAGAGATAAGTTTCTACTAAGTTATGAGCCTCGTCAATATATTTACCTTTGCTTTTAAATCCTTGCATCTCATCTCCCATAAAAGTTTCGGATAGGAAATTGATGTCATACTCTTTGATAACAAATTTGCGGTGGTTGCGCTCTGTCATCATATCGAGAGCCCACTGGGTGTATTTTACGTTATTCACGTGTGAATTGACGTCTAAATCACTTACACGCACTTTAAAATCATTGACCTGATACATACCTTCGGGCAGGTTGATACGGTCGGTATGGAAAGAGAGTCCGCCTTCGGTACGGGGAGAAAAGATTTCTTGTCGATCAGTGAGCTCGATGGGGCGACGTGATTGGATATCTAAAGTAATCCAAGTACTTGCGCATTCGCCTATTTTTTGGTCGTTACAGAAAAGCTCGAACTCACGGAAAGCGTACACACCTTTTACGGGCAAAGACCACGTTTTAACGGTGATGCGTTCATTCCATTGTGGCCAGTAATACATTTTAAGTTTTTGCTGTATGAGAGCCCAAAAGAACCCCTTTTTTACTAATTCTTCATAACCGAACCCTAAAAGAGAGGCGTGTTCGGCTGCAATGTCTTGCAACATACCCAATACGCCATATAACCCGAGCTGATTGTTAAGATTCACTTGTGTACTGCGCACCTTATAGGTTTCAGTGAAAATTGTTTTATCTTCCATAGTATGTTTTTTAATGATAATTATTTTTGAATATGCAAAGATATAAAACTATTTCCGATTTTCTTACTTTTTATGGAACTGAAACTGTAAAAAGGAATGGTATTAGCTTGTATTATAAAGAGTTATAACTAAAATCAAAGAGTTGAATTAACTAATTTATTACAAACCTCCTCCTATCCTCCTCTTTGGGTGGGAATGTGTGAGGTAAAGGAGACTGTAATTTATAAGTAAATCTAGAAAATGACTATTAGGGAAGGCAAGCTAAAAATAAGGTTGTATTATGATGAGCAAATATTTGTAAGAAAAAATGTTAATGATTCTTAAAACACTGCGAATAATTTAATGTTTTTAAAATAGAATACTTGATACTCTTTTGTAGTGTCAAAAAAGTTAAAGTATTGTTTGTCAGTAAAATATTAGGAATACCATTCTTGGAGTTTGACCGAAGGAAGAGCGAAGGTAAGACGAACCTAAGGCGAAGGTAAGACGAAGGAAAGGTGTTAGAGAATTGAATATCAATAGGTAGAAAGTGGTTTTAACTTTATTGAATAAAAAGCAGTAAAATGGTGTTTTTAACAGTTTTTATGCATAGGTCTATAAGAAATAGTAGGAGGTAGACATATGGTGGAGGGGAATAAATCTAAAAAATAGTAAGATGTAAAATAGTTTTTAGGGAAAGGGAAGTGAGTGATTATAAAATTTAACTTTGCCAAAGTTTTAAACTTTGGCAAAGTGTAGAGTGTATTAGTCAATCTTTACATTCTTAGTACGTTCTAACTTAAAGCGTTCTTTATTCCAGTGAAAGGGTTTGAACTCTTGATTTTTGATAATCTTATTATTGCGATAAATGAGATTTTCGACTGATTTGGCGTACAAAATAGGTTCATCGAAGGTTTCAAACACGTTGTTTTCAATACGAATATTGGAATGGAAGTACTTTTGTTGTGCTTCTAAGTTAGGAATTTCAGGATAGATAGAAATAATAGCGTTCGTAAACTGATAATTGGCGGTAAGCGCATTGATAAAATGGTTGTTTTTAATCACTACATTATGGCAAGCACCTGTTTCGTACCAGCCGTTGCAATCGCCACATAGCAGAATAGCAGTGCCGTGAGTATGGTCAAAGGTATTATCGGTGCAGACTACTTTTTTAGGAGTACTGAACAGCGCCCCACGTGCTCGATTGTTGCGCACTATATTGTTTTTGAAAATCACTTCGGGCGTCCAAGTAAGGTTTTCTACTCCGCAAGGGGTATCGGGGTTTACTTCGGTAGGTAGGGCTTCGTTAAAGGTGATTTCAAATATTTTAGCGCCGAACTCAGTAGGTTTATCAACGGCTTTAATGGCTTGAATGCGGTAGGTTTTGTCGCCGATAACATCCATTGTTTTGGAGGCTATGAACTGCACTTTATCACCTATGTTGCCCCAAAGGAATCCCCACGATTGGTTGTGCATATACTGTGCTTTGATAGTACGTTCGCCTTCACGCGCAATGACTTTCAAATAAGTACCGTGCACGTTGATAGCATCGTCAGCCATACCTTCGTACAAGCCGTTTTCGGAACGTATGAGACCTTTGCAACCCGAGAAGTGAGTGGCATCGGCTTGGGTGGTGTAATAGCGCTGTGAGCCTTCTTTTAAAGCTACGCGAAAGCGGTTGAGGCTTATATTTTCGGTGAGTTGTGCCAAGAGTCCCATACCGTGAGTGTTGTGCACGGTGATGTTCTCTAACTTAATGTTCTTGCTTTCAGTCACGAAAATAGCGGGGGTAGGACGGCTATAGGTGCGCAATACAAAACGTTCGTCTTTTTCTAAATAAGGGTTAGCTCCTAAGCCTTTGATGAAGAACTCATTAGGAGCTATTTCGGTGATGCGAGTAGGGTTAAAGCGCACATCGGCACGCTTGTAAGCCAAGCGTTTATCAGCTCTAAAAATCATACCACCAAAGGGAGTTTCTTCATAATCTTCACCGGTAAAGAAAAGTTTACCGTCTTTGATTTTGTAGTTACCTTCGGGGTAGAGTCGTGCTTTTACGCTATTGTGAAGGCTATCTACTTCGGTAATGTGTAACTGACGCAAATGAGGGTTCGCAAAATCAATAGAGAAGTTTTTGAGAGTGATATTGCTACAGTTTTTCACTACCACAGGCAAGATAGTGCCGTGAAAAAGCCACTCGCTACCGCTACCGTCAATTACTACATTGTGCAAGTTTTCGAGATAAAGCCCTACTTTTTTAGGATTGGTTTGGTCGTGGTTTGAGATGTAGAGTTCTTTTTCAGTAGTTTGATTGAGATAAAAATGATAAGTATCTTTGTTAAGAGTAATATGAGCATTATTGGTTACAGTCATCTGTACTGGAGAGGCAGGTGTAGTAACAGCTGTTTTACACGATGCTAATAGAAGCAATGCGCTACATAGGGTAATGTGAAGTGTTTTCATTGATTAAAAAAGTAATAAAGTAAGAGGCTGTCAAGATTTTAAGACAGCCTCTTGTGTTATAAATAAGGAATAAATTACCAACCTGGGTTTTGTGTGTATTTTACTAATTGTATTTGGTCAATTGGCAGTGGGTATAGATACATTTTATCGTTCCAAGTGCGATGTCCTGCAGTAATAGAAGGGTAGATAATAAGATAATCATCACTGTCTACTGGTAAATTATTAACGCCTGAGTTGGCAGGATATTGTGCTTTTAAGGCAGCATTGAGTTTCATTCCACGTATAGTTTTAGGATTTTCAATCAGTTTTCCTGCTTTCCAGCGTTTGATATCTTCAATGCGGAAACCTTCACCAATGAGTTCGATGCGACGTTCACGGCGTATTTCGTACAAGAGAGGAGTAACGGTGTATCCGTAATCAATAGCGTGAGTATCGGCAGTAACAGCAGTGGTAAGATGTGGCATAGCGACACGGTCACGCAACTTATTGATTGATTTATCCAAGTCGGCTTGAGAAAGAGACCCCAATTCGTATTTAGCTTCGGCGAAGTTCAGTAGCACTTCGGCATAGCGAAAGACAAAAAGGTCTAAATCACTTTGGTTAGCAATCCATTGTTCGGGGTCACTGGAGCGTCCTTTGATAAGCCAATATCCTGTACTGGTTTGACCAGTACCTACCGCAGGAAGTGTTACTACTTGGCGTTTGGTAGGGTCGGAGTTTTCTGTCCACACAAAGCCTGGAGTAGCGACAGTTTGGGTATAACGAGGGTCACGGTTCGTAGCTTCGGAAGCAGGGGTAGTATCGTCATAAGTAAATGCGGTAGTACCGACGGGTAAACCATCAGTAAAGAGGTAGGATTCCATAAAGTCCTTACTACAACCAGTACTGTTTTCACCAGCTATACGGGTATAACCGTGAGTACCTGTACCTTTGATATAGGCACGGTGGAAGATAGCCTCGGAGTTGTGAGATAAGTCTTGCTGAATAAACAAATTACGGTAGTCCTCATTAGGTTTTCCGGTGCTATAAATGCTATATTTGCCTGAGTTGATAAGTTTTTCAGAGGCTTCGACAGCTGCTTGTAACCAAGAGGTTTCATCGCCTAAAGCGTGGTATTTTCGATAAGTACCTTCCCATAAAGCAATACGTGATTTTAGTGCTAAAGCAGCGTCTTTGTGCAATCGTCCAGCTTCGGCTTGGGCTTTCTCAGGTAAGTATTGAATAGCAAAATTCATATCTTCCATTACTTTATCCATTACTTGCTTATGAGGTACGCGAGCGCCAAAAATAATAGGAGAAGCCTCGTTTACTTTAGTGAGAATTAGAGGGACGTCACCAAAAGTTTGTACTTTATTCCAATAGTATAAAGCGCGGAAAAAACGTACTTCGGCAGCGTATATTTCTTTTTTAGAACCGGTGGAACGATTGTAATTATCTAAGAAGAAATTACAGTTGTATATGCCGTTCCAGTCGCTAATACTCCAACCACCTCCGGTAGCGGGTACGGTGTAAGTGCCGGCTAAAAAGGAGTTCATATTTTTAGGAACCATATTGTCGGAGTTGTTATCATCATAAAAGAATTGAACAGGCAAGCTACCATAAAAACGGTTAGCGAAAATTTTCAAATCTTCATCGCTATTAAAATAATTTTTTTCGGTGAAAGTATCAGGGGGATACTTATCTAAGAAGTCATCATTTTTACAGCTTGTTTGGCTTAATAAAGCGATTGCAATGCCTATAAATGCGATATGTTTATATAATTTTTTCATTGTATTACAATTTTAATTATCAATTAGAAGCGGGCTTGAACTCCAATGGTAATCACACGGTTGATAGGATAATCTTGAGTAAGCAACTCGGGGTCGTATGATTTGATGAGCTTTGTCCATTCGCAAAGGTTTTGTCCTGTGATGAACAAGCGCAAGTTTTGCAAGCCTATGTTAGTTAATACGTCTTTAGGCAGAGTGTAACCTAAGGTAAGTTGTTTTAGGCGTATGTAAGAAGCGTCTTGCATATAGCGGGTTTGGGTTCGTGTATTTCCCCAACCTCCGAAGCGCAAGCGAGGGTAGTAAACATTGGGGTTTTCAGGAGTCCAGTGGTCTAATTGGTTAGTTGCAGGCACAGACCACTCATTAGCATTACTAAAACCCCAGAAGTACACATCGTTCAGCACATAATCGCGTTTACCAACTCCTTGGAAGAAAGCGGTAAAGTCAAAGCCTTTATATTCGGCATTAAGATTTAAGCCAAAGGTATAGCGAGCTTGATTGTTACCGATAATAGACAAGTCGCCGTGGTCATCTAAGGTATTTTTACCGTAGTTGATTTTACCATCGCCGTTGAGGTCTTTGTACTTCACATCACCAGCCAACCACTTGTAGCCGGCTAATTGAGATTTGTCTAACTGAGCGGCATCGGCATCAGTTTGGTAAAGACCTTCAGTGGTATATCCCCAAATTTCACCAATTTCTTTATTTACATAATGATCGTTTAGGTTGCCAGTAGGGTTCAAGTCATATTTAGTAATAAAGGCGCGACTATCAGCCAAGTTGAAAGATACGCCGTATTTAAAATCTTCGCCTATGGCATCGTGCCAACCGAGAGTAAGTAAAACCTTTAGTTTCAAGATCAGCAGCGTTGCGTTGAGGAGCACCTACTCCTAAAACAGTAGGTAGTGCTAAGCCATTGACGAGCATACCGGTAGTGTTACGAATAAAGTAATCAAAAGAACCGGTTAAACGATTGTTAAAAAAGCCAAAGTCGGCACCAAAGTTACGGGTAGCAACTTCTTCCCAAGTAAAATCATTACTTACTAAACCAGGGGCAGATACATAGGGTAACTGTTGAGTACCGAAGATATAACCTGTTTGATTACCATAAGGCATAGTAGGCAAGTAAGGGTAGAGATTTTCTTCTCGCTGATTAGGTAATTTTAATTGCTGGTTAGGCAATTTACCATATGAAGCGCGGAATTTCAAATCACTTACTATCTTGGTAATAGGTTCAAAGAATTTTTCTTTTGAAATGCGCCACCCTAAAGAGGCAGAAGGGCTAAATACATAGCGATTTTCACGGCTAAATCGTGAAGAGCCATCATATCTACCGTTTACTTCTACCAAATACTTTTGGTTGTATATATAGTTTAAGCGGAAGAAAGAGCCTATCAGTGCCCAGTCGGAAATACCGCTACCAACATTGGGCTTATCGTCGTTATTGAGCTTTAGGAAAGGGTAGTCTTGATTTACTAAGTTTTTCACTTGCACATTGAACGATTCGTTGTGTTTGGACTCTTGGTTGTAGCCTACCATTGCTTTGAAGTAATGCTTATCAGCAAAAGTATTTTCGTATTGGGCATAGATATTAGCAGCCTTATAGAGGTCGTGGCTATTGCCTTCATAAACGGTAGCAGGATTGTTGTGAGGATAATAACCTAAGTCGGTAGCCTTATCGGGGTCATAAATACTGGTACCATCGGTAGGGGCGCCATATTCTTTAAACATTTTCACGTTGTGCTTGCTATTTATGTGATAAGGGTTCCAAATGTAATCACCTACTATTTTCACGTTTTTTATAGGAGAGAGTGTAAAGCCACTGGTAATCCATATATCATCGGACTTATAGGTGTCGCGTGCGCCGGTAGCTATTACAGCAAAGGGATTGGTGAAGTTACCTTGTCCGGAGAAATGTCCATCGGGATGGTATACAGGCATTAGAGGTTTGACGTCAGTAGCAAAACGCTCTGCTGAGAATCCACGTCCTACGTTAGCGGGCTGGTCGTTATCTTTATGATTGACTGTTGATTTGAGGTGAAGAGACAGCCATTTGGTGATATCGGTGTTAATGTTTAGTGTAATGTTATAGCGTTCAAAGTTTTGTTTTGCTTTTTTGAATAAGCCGTCTTGAGTAAACATTCCTACCGAAGCTAAATAAGTAGTTCTATTGGTACCTCCTGAGAGCGAAATGTTATTTTGAGTTTGTGATGCCCAACCGGGGTACATTTCTTTTATCCAATTGGTATTACCTACATAGCGATATTTACGGGCATCGTTAGGGTCGAGATATACCGAATTGGCGGGAGTAGGATTTGCTAAGTATTCTTTTGCTTTTTGGAGATCAGTATCGGTAAAGTTTTGAGAGCCCACTCCACTACCAGTAGCACGCCCTGTACGGTCAGCTTCCATATACATTTGTAAGTACTCGACAGAGTTTACCAAATCAGGCAAGCGAGTAGGGCGAGTGATGGAATAGTCCGAAGAGATATTAATTTGCATAGGGGTTTCTTTTTTACCTTTTTTGGTAGTAATGAGCACTACCCCAAAAGCAGCACGACCTCCGTATATAGCAGCAGAAGCAGCATCTTTTAACACGGTAACATTTTCTACATCGTTAGGGTTGATTTGGTTAGGGTCCATTTGAACACCATCGACTAATACCAAAGGAGAGCCTCCGTTAAGTGAGGTATAACCTCGAATGTTAAAAGAAGAACCTGATCCAGGGCGCCCATTGCCAGCGGTAATATTAAGGTTAGGGATTACCCCTTGTAATCCTTGACCAATGGTGGTAAGGGGGCGGCTTTCTAACACTTTAGCATCGACTGTAGCAATAGCCCCAGTAAGGTTTTCTTTCTTTTGGGAACCATAGCCTACGACAACTACTTCAGCAAGCTCTTGAGTATTTTCTTTGAGCTGCACATTAATGACAGAGGATTTGCTTCCTACAGTTTTTTCTTGAGAAGCAAAGCCCATAAAACTGAACAATAGCACGTTGCCTTGTGAGGCTTCGATGCTATATTTACCATCAAAATCAGTGGCTACCCCGCGGGTAGTTGATTTTATCTGTACACTCACACCGGGTAGGGGAGTGCCATTCTCATCGGTAACTGTACCGGAAATTTGTTTGTTTTGAGCCCATAGCAAAGAGGTGGTGCCCCAGAGAGCTATGAGTAATAAGAAGATTTTTCGTTTCATACTTCCAAAACTTTCTATTGGTTGTTAAATTGGCGCAAATGTACGACTAAAAAAGCTGTAAAGCAAATATTTTCGTAACTTTTATAGAATTATTTTGTTAAACTTTTAACAAATGAGTAGAAGAAAAGGCTGTCTAATAAAATAACTTTTAGGACAGCCTTTTCTGTTATTGGAATCTTGATTAATATCCTGGGTTTTGTTTCATACCAGCGTTTTTGTTCTTGTCTAAAGCGGTTAGTGGGATAGGCATATACATAAGGCGATCAGACCAAGTTTTGGTAACACCTGGGTTACCTACTACGTCTTTTATTTGTCCTCTCATCACTACGCTGGCAGCTTCAGTACCTTTAAAACCACCGTTGCGGGTCTCGTCTTCATATAAACGGATATCGAAGAAGCGCAAACCTTCACCAGCTAATTCTATACGGCGCTCTTTACGGATAAAGTCGAGAGCATCATTTTTAGAAAGCCCAGTAGGAACTTCGGGCATACCTGCACGAGTGCGCAACTTGTTGAGTTCAGTTACTACGGTGCCATCATAACCAGTATTTTGGGTATGAGCTTCGGCATAGATAAGGAGCATTTCGGCTAGACGAATGAGCGGGAAGTCTACTCCAGTAGTATAATAGGCGTCGCCCCATACAGGTACCACATCATCAACACCACTCATCTTTCTAAAAGCATAACCGCTTTTACCATAGTTCACCACATCGGGGATATACTGCTGGTATTCGTCCATACGGTATTTGCTTACAGAGGAGAATGGGAAGATAATGGAAGCATACAAACGGCTATCTCTATTTTTAAACTGTGTCATATAAGCTTTGTTAGGTAAGGTGTTCACAATGCTATGTACTGCTTGACTGTAAGTGGATTTGTTTGTTTCTTGCAGTGTTTTTACTTCATCAGCAAGAGCTTTGTAATCTGTAATACGTTGCTCCATAGTAGAGAGCGTAGGCTTGGTTTTACCATCGGTTGTCCAGTAGGCATCGACTAATTCTTGGATAGGGACAATAGTAGCCCAAGCATATTTAGACACTAAATTAGGAGTTAATAAGGCAGTTACTCTTAACCAATTACCTTCACGTTCACTTGCTATAAATTCTTTAGCAATAATTGTTTCGGGACTATTATCAGCTTTCCAAATGTCTTGGTAATTGAAGATACCTCTGATAAAGGTGTCTTCATTAATGCCGTAAGCAGAAAAGTCTACAAACTTTTTGAAGTATTCGGCATCTTTTACCATATCGGCGGTAAGTGCAGCTACTTGATGCAAACGATAACCACCGTTATCAATTACATATCGAGCTGCAGCTTCGGCTTGGTCGTATTTACCGAAGTAATATGCCAAACGCGCTTTGATGGCATAGGTCATCGCTTTATTAAAACAGCCTTTGTCGTTAGTTTGAGGCAATATAGCAAAGGCTTCGTCTAACTCTTTAAGTACCCACGTTCTGATTTCGGAGGCTGGTGTCTGGGATAAGCCATCGGGATAATCATTGGCAACGCTGGTTACGAAAGGCACGTTATTAAAGTAAAGTGTAAGATTTCCGTAAATCCACGCACGCATTACGCGAGCTTCAGTTTTATATTTCTCGCGCAAACCGGCTGAAATCTGTTGGAAGTTATCGACTTGCTCAATAACTTGATTACAAGCACGTATTCCTGAGTAAAAGCTATTATAACCATAGTCTTGCGATGATGTAAGTGTATTTCCTTGTACAGAGCTACCATTACTATCCCACAGATTTCGGGAATAACCATTATCAGCATACCCATCTTCGAAAATTCCGCCATAGCCATCACTTAGGTGACGATAGATGCCATTACGGAGTCCTATAAAAAGTTGATCATCTATTTTTGAGGGGTCTAACGAATCTTGTGGCGTTTTATCGAAGAAATCGTCACCACAACTCATTGTACCCATTAAGGCAAGTGCAATAAATGATTTTTGTATGATATTTTTCATTATCTTTAAATTTAATAGTTATGATAGGTTAGAAAGAGAAAGACAAACCAGCCATATAGCTTTTTAACACGAGAGAATAACCACGACCACTGGCTACTTCGGGGTCAAAATCTTTCATACGTTTATCACCTCTAAAGGTAAATAGGTTTTCACCTGAAAGATATACACGGGCATTGGTTACGCCCAATATCTTTTGTACATCATCGGGGAATGTATAGCCAAGAGTTATGTTTTTAATTCTGAAATAATCGGCATTAAATAACCAAAAAGATGAAGTTTGTGTGTTATACTTATACCGATCATCAGAAGGGACAAAAAGTTTAGGATAAGAAGCCCCTTGATTTTCGGGTGTCCAGTTATCGCGTTGCCACTCGCGAGGTACAGAATTATCGAAGAAAGCTTGTGAAGCTTCATTTCTTAGATATACTTTTACACCTTGAATACCTTGCCCCATTATAGAGAAAGAGAAGTTTTTGTAGTTGAGTTCTATGTTTACTCCGTAGGTGTATTTAGGTACATCATTACCTACTACAGTACGGTCTTTGGCATCAATGACCCCGTCATTATTAATATCTACATAACGAATCAAACCTTCTTGAGGAGCTTGCTTACCGAGAGGAACGAAGTCCTCATCGGTGATGTTTTGTGGAGAGTAAAGCCCATCAGCTTCATACATATAGAAATCGCCAATAGAGCCTCCTTTTTTGTATATCCAAAGATCATCAGGAGGTAATTGGTCTACTTTATCACCTAAGTCAACAATTTCATTATGGTTATAAGTACCGTTTAAAGAAATGTTATAGCTGAAATCGCCAAAAGCTTTGTGATGAGAGAGCACTAACTCAATACCCTTGTTACGCACTTTACCTACATTGCGTGCAGGAATTTGATCTTTTGATAATCCTGTTTCGGCCATTATATCATTGGCACGGATAAGGATACCTTTTGTTAGGCGGTTATATAAATCGGCAGTGAGGTTAAAAAGACCCTTACCAACGCTCAGGTCAAGACCTATATTGGTAGAAGCTGTAGTTTCCCAAGTAAGGTCTTGGTTTCCTATACGTCCTTCGGTGAGTGTAGGAGCACTGACTCCACCGAGTACAACTGTGCCACCACTATCGTAAGTAGAATAAGTATCGTACAGCCCAATATTCTTGATATTACCGTTTTCGCCCCAAGAGGCTCTCAATTTGAGTCCGTCGAGCCAAGAAGCATTTTCCATAAACTTTTCTTGGTCTAAACGCCAACCTACGGAGAAAGAAGGGAAGTAACCCCAACGCCCTTTTTTGGCAAAGCGAGAAGAAGCATCGGCACGGAAATTGGCTTCAAAAAGGTATCGTTGATCATATGTATACCCCACCCTACCAAAATAAGAATTGATACTTTCTTCTTCGTAATAATTAATATTTGCTTTTGTATCAGTAAGTATTTGGTCTACTTCTTTTAAAGACCCGCCAGAAAAGTCGTTCATATCATTGCTGGCGAAGTTTTTACGACCTACGGTAAGGCGTCTGAAAGAATAGACATCGGTGTGAGCACCTATCATTAGGGTTACGGCGTGTAGGTCATTAAAAGTTTGGTCGTAGTTGAGCCAACCGTCATAGATAAACTTATCGGAATAGTACCAATCTAAGTCCATTTGGTTATTAGTGGAGGCTGTACCTGCAATAATTCCTGAAGCAGGATTTAAGAAGCTTGGTACACCTTTTTTTCTGTTAGCGAAAGAGAAACCTCGATAGTCGTAATAACTATAGGCGAACTGATTCGTAACTTTTACTTTTTCAAAAGGACGCACTTCGGCAGCGATAGAACCTAAAAGGCGGCGTGCTGTGGAGCTACTTCTACCACCTTCAGCCCAAGAGCGGTAAGGGTTTGCATTAGTCTCTTCAGAAGTTGTTTGTCGTCCGTTACGAATGCTACCCCATTCGCCGTTAGAGTGTTTGGCTACTTGGGTGGGAGGTACGCGTAAAGCCTCAACGAAGTTAATTCCGCCACGGGTATTATTGTGTTTGGTGTAGATAAAATTAACATTAGAGGTAAGGGTAAGCCACTTTTTAATATCGGAAGAGGTTTTGGAGTTCAAGTTATAACGGTCGGTTACATCGCCTCTTGAAGAGCCTTCTTCTCTAAAGAAGCCTCCGTCTAAAAGATACTTGAACTTTTCTACGCCCCCTGAGAATTGTACGTTATGTTTGTTCACAAAGCTTTGTTTACGCACAATAAGGTCAAACCAATTGGTATTAGGATAATGGTCGGGGTCAGAGCCATCGCGATACTTTTGTATCATTTCATCGGTAAAAGTGAGATTGGATTCGGGTACTCCTGTATTGCGTTCGGCTAAGCGGTACATTTCGGCATATTCAGCTGAATTTACCATTTTAGGCAAATAGGTAGGCATTTGCACCCCTGTAGAGCCTTCATAACTGATTTGCATCACGCCTGTTTTAGCGGATTTGGTAGTTACTAAAACTACGCCATAAGCAGCTTTTGCCCCATAGATAGCTGCTGAGGAAGCGTCTTTTAAGAAAGAGATGTTTTCGATGCTATTAGGATTCATAGCATTGAAGAAATTACTACTTACCTCTATACCGTCTACAATATAGAGGGGGTCGGAATTACCTAAGTTACCACGCCCACGAATGTTAAGAGTGGTACCACCAGGACGTGAAATAACGGTAACCCCAGCTACAGAACCTTGCAGGGCTTTAGTAATGCTTGTGGCAGGGCGACTGGCTAATTTCTTAGCGTCTACCGCTGCTACTGCCCCAGTAAGGTTTTCTTTCTTTTGGGTACCATAGCCCACTACTACTACTTCACCCAGCTCTTGGGTGTCTTCTTTCAGTTGTATATTGATAATCAAGCTATTACCCCCCCC